>NZ_CABTJS010000097.1:0-77586 GCF_902485085.1 uncultured Kluyvera sp. | reverse complement strand
TGAAAGACGATCGACTCCGCACCATCGCAACATTTGATGGTAAAACACTTAAAGACGATCGACTCAGAACCATCGCGACAGTTAATGGTAATGTCAGTATTGTTGTTTTGGCGTTTGCTGCTCGGCTATTTTAGGGCTAAGAGCCTATCTCAACAGAGATTAATACTTTACCCAAAAGATATAATATCAGTATCTAAAAGCCTGCACCGTCTGATTTTTAGTCATTGAATCGCGAGAACGGGAGATAATTTCTCTTCTATGGGTATAGGCTCATAATGGTAGGATTCTGGTAGCTTCGAAACGCCGTATTTAAGCAATACTTAAGTCATGAATAACCAAACTTAAATATTTTTCTCAAGGTAAACCAGTAAAAAACTGTTAGTGCTGATGGATCGTTTGGGCTCTTTTAAAGGGATTGAAAATCCCCGTGTCCTTGGTTCGATTCCGAGTCCGGCACCACTATTTAAAGAACCCAGCCTATGGCTGGGTTTTTGCTTTTCTGCGTTTGCAACTTTCAAATATGGCTTCTTCTCTCTCTATCTCATTGATAAACAAACGTTACCCCAATAATCGACTGCACGTTCCCCGCCGTCACCTGACCGCTGGTTCGCGCATAGTTGGCCGTTAACCCCAGGCTGACGGCGGAAGTCGCCACCGTGCCAAGCGACACCGTGCTGTTAGCCGGCAGCACGCTGCCGTTGCGCGTAAGCTGCACGCCAATCCCCTGTGCCGGTGAGGCCGAGGCAGTGTTGGTGAAGATAGAGTTCGCCGAATCCGCCGTCGTCCCTGAAAGGTAGTAACCCAGCTTTTGGCTCTGTGCGCAGTAAACCGTCAGCGGAATGGCCGTGGAGCCGGGATAATCCGGCAGCGTCACCGTCACATTACGTGCGGAGACGTCACAGCCCCCCGTCGGCACCACCACGTTGTTATTGGCGTAGATGTTCCAGACAAACTGGAAATCATCGCTGTCCTTGCTGTTGGTCTGGCGCAATATCAGTACGGCGATAAGCGTACCAGCGCTGATCGCCACACCACCGGCGGAGCTAATTGGCGTCAGATAGAGCACCGTAGGCCAGGGTTTGTCGGTCTTTGAGTTATAGATAATCCGGGACGTTTCGGTGGTGGTAGGAAACGGGTAGCTGGTCCCGTTGTATTTCACGGTGCCGGAGAAGCTCGACAGCACCCCGCCGTAGGCCGAGCCGCGCTGCAGCGTCACGTAGTCGGTGATGGTCTCCGGATAGTCATTATGGCAAAAAATCTGCGTCGAGAGATCGACCACCAGGTTTTGCCCGACGTTGACCGCGGGTGCGAGGTCCACGTAGACGTTGGCACTGCCGCCGCCAATGGGGATCGTCGTACCGTTGGCGGTCTTACAGGCAAACGACCAGGCGTTAAACGACCAGCTAGCCAGCAGCAGCGTCGTCAGTAAAGCTATCACATTCTTCATTACTTTCTTCTCCTGGTCACGCGTAGGTATAGGTGACGTTGATGACCGTCTTAATGGTTCCCTGGGTCGCGCCACCGTTAACCGACAGTGCCCTCACCTTTAGCGGGAAGCGCGCGGACTGCGATGCTTCTTCCACTGTCACCGTCGTGGTCGCGCCGGTGTTCAGCGTATTTCCGCCGTCATCCTGTAGCTCAAGCTGGATGTTTTTGGCGGTACCCTGGTTCTGGTAATAGCCGGTGGCATCCGCCGTGCCGCTAAAGCTGGCGATCACCCGCGACGTGCCGACCGGGCAGTTGCTGAGTTCAAGCGCCACGCTGTGCCACGCGGAGGCGGAACCAGCGGAAAGCAGGCTAAAGGTATAGAGGTCGCCAAGCTCAACGTTGGCGTTAGTGGTCGATACCGTGCACGGCTTCGCCACCACTTTGCCGTTAACGGTAATGGTGACATCGGCAGCCCATAGCGCCGGAGAGACCGCCGCCAGCGCGAACGCCCACAGCCAGCCGTAATAAAACCGTTTCATCTGCGCCTCCGCTTACTGAAATTCAAGAGTGAACGTCGCCGTGGCGTTAACGTGGCCGGGGGTGACCGGAACCTGCGTTGCCATCAGGCGGGCGTAAAAATTCAGCGTGTTAGTCTGGCCAGGCGTGAGCGTCGTCCACGCAATGGTCGATGACGTGGCGTTAAGCGGTAGCATGGTCTGCTGCCCATCGAGGATCTGAATCCCCATTCCTGCCGCGGCAGACGCGCCGTTGTCCAGCTTTAACAGGCTGGTATTGCCGCTATCCGCCACGCCGATAAACCCAACCTTCACGGCGGAAACCGCCCCGCCGCACGGCGAGAGCACGATGCGAAACGGTACGGCGGGCGTGGTTGCGCCAACGGCGTTGAACTGTTTGGCAGCGTTGTTCATCAGGTCGACGGTAAAGTCCTTCGACTCGCCCGCCACGGCGCAGCCGTTATCCCTGACGTTGCCGGTGATGGTTATCGTGCTATCCGCCGCCAGCGCGCAGGTAGCCGTCAGCGCAAAACACACGCTAAATACGTAAAAGGGGGTTCTCATTCTTCTGTCCTTAGCGGCACACGGCCGATAGCTGAATCAGCGTCTGTTCCTGGCTCTCATTCGGGATGCGGTAGTCCGCCACGCAGCGGGCATCGTCGCCTTCGCCCCATACCGCCTGAACCTTCCCGGCGAGCGGCATCCCGCTCAGGTACACGAGGCCGTTATCCGCCACGATGCTGCTGTTCTGGCTGTCAGTCGACGTGACCATCGCACCAAACGGCACCATCTTGCCGTTGTGGGTCAGCGTCATTAACAGCTTCATCCCAACACGGGGTTTGAATTGCGCCCGCACAATCGCACCGTGGGTTGGTACCACATTGACCACCGCATCGTCTAAATCGACGTTATCGGCCAGTGAGTTGGTATCGAGCGCCACGCGGTTTTCCCGGTATTCAGTGGCGTACGGCAGGACGGCGTAGCCACGCCAGTCGGTGCGCACCCCGGTCTGGTTTTCGACTCTGGTCCCTTCCGCGCCCGGCGCGCTGACCAGCACAACCGTATCGTTCAGCGGTTGGCTCAGCGTCACCCCATTGGCATGCGCCAGCACGCCGCCGCTCATGCCGTAATAGAGCTGTTTCATGCCGTCGCTGTGGCTGTAACCGACGTTTGCGTTGCCATAGCCACCGCGATAGTTCAGCGCCGCATAGCCGGTGCCGCCGCTGCTGCCTTCCCCGCCGCTGGCGTAGCCGGTCTGCACGCTATAGCTCAGGTTGTTATCGTCCAGCAGCGTGCCGTACAGCCCGGCCAGGTTGCTCGTGCGACCGTTGAGATCGTCAGACATGCTGTAGCTGGCGCTGGCGTGACGCCAGACGGATTGGCTATCGGAACGCAGCCAATGGCTGAACGGAATGTTAACGTTCACGGCCAGCATCTGGTCACGCCCGTCCTGCCAGGCGTTTTTGGTCAAGCTGTAGCTCAGCGTCCAGTTGATGTCGTTGACGGCGGTATTTAAACCGGCCTGGAACTGTTCGTCCGTGTTATCGGTTCCCCAGTAGCTTTGGCGGCTACCACTTAAATACAGGGTCGCCGTGCGCCCCAACTGTTGGGTAACGCTGACCTGCACTTTGCCGCGTTTGCTGTAAGCCAGGTTGTAGTAGTCGGTGAATTTCGGCTTCACGTAGACAGGCCCATCTTCGGTCACCACGCTATGGCCGCTCATGCGCTGATAGGTGGTATCGGCAAAGCTATAGTAGCCCTGCGTAGAGTAGCGATAGCCCACCAGCTGGATATTGGTGCCAAGATCGCTGAGCGACTTGTTATAGAGAAATCGTACCGACTGGCCCTGCTGTTGGCTGTCATCAGGCAGCGTGGCGTTGGCCTGGGTGATATCCACCGACAGCGCGCCCAGCTCCCCCATGTTTTTCCCGACGCCGAGGTTAAAGGCGCGATAACGGTCCGCCAGTTGGGTGCCGCCATAAAGCGTCCATCCTGCCGGTAAACCGTGCATCAGCGTGCTTTGAAAGAACGTAGGATCTTCCTGGAGATCGTTGCCGCTGCGGTATTTCCCGGCGGTCAGCGCATAGCGCGTGTGGCCTTCACGTTGCAATACAGGCACAGACGAGTACGGCACGGTGAAGCTCTGAACGCTGCCGTCCGCCTCTTTGATAGCCACCTGGAGATCGCCACCGTTACCGGCCGCATAGAGATCGTTAATGGTAAAGGGGCCCGGTGGCACCGTGCTGTGATAAATCTCATAGCCGTTCTGTTTGATAGAGACCTGTGCCGTCCCGCGCGCAATACCGTGAATCACCGGCGCAAAGCCTTTCTGGCTGTCCGGCAGCATATTGTCATCGGACGCCAACTGCGCGCCGCGGAAGTTAATGCCGTCAAAAACGTCGCCGTTGGTGTAGCTGTCGCCAAGCGTCAAGCGCGAACGGAACGGGGTGATATCCCGCTCCAGCCAGGTGTTGACGTGCTGCCATTTATTCTCGCTCGACGAACCGCTGCTGTAGCTCCAGGTGCTGTTATCACGCAGCCGCCACGCGCCAACGTTGAGCCCGCTTTGCAGGTTCAAATAGGCGTACTGGCTGCTGCCGCCGACGCGGTTTTGCACGTTATTGCCGGTGAAGTTGTAGTTCAGCAGTCCGGCGGTAATGCCGTTATCCCACAGCTCCGGTGAAATATAGCCACGCGCCTGATTCCCCATAAAGGCCTGCGGGATGGTCAGATACAGGCGCTGCAAACCTACGTCTAAACGAACGGTCGCCTCTTTGATCATGGCCGTAAACGGGACGCAGGCGTCAGGCTCCAGCGCATCCATTCCCTTAATCGACGCCGTATTAAGCCCCATGTTGGCAAGCTGGCCGCGCGTCAGGCACGGCATCAAACCATGGCCGTCTTCACCGGCGCTGAAGGTGACATCGCGACTCGTCATAAAACCATCGTTCAGATAAATATCAACACGATAGGTGCCCGGTGGCAGCTCCTGCCCTTTCTCAAAGCTGGAGAGATCCGCAACGGCTGAGGGGTCGTCGGCCAGAAAGCGCGGGTTAAAGTAGAGCTCCGCCTGAGCCAGAAAGACCGGTGATGCAAGCAAAGTCACAACGGAGAGCTGCATCAGCCGTATGCGTCGGGCCTGCAAATGGTCGAGGCCAAATTTCAGATATGACATAGTCCCTCCGGTTCGACATCGCCCGGCTGTCTGTTCTTATTCTGTTCAAGGGATACGGGGAGTTCCCGTTGTTTAGCGCATCACGCCGATAACGCGCGGCGTCAGTGCACCGTAGTCATTGATGGTTCTGTAGGTAATCTCTGCGCCCGCATCATCCGGAATCTTCACGCTGGTTTCGCCCATAGGTGGAACCAATGCGTTATCCAGCACTCGAGTGCCCGCATTGAGTTCAGTAACCGTCAGATAGTACGGCGTAGGGTTGACCAGCGTGAGCTTGCCGGCGCTACGACGAAACGTCAGCTTTTCGCGAGCTTCTTCCGGCGGCATCGCCAGATTTGCCGGGCGGTAATAAAGCTTAATGCGGCTGATAATGGCCAGTTGCAGGGTGTTGTCGTTGAGCTTTGATTTGTCCATCGAGGGAATCGCTTTGACGTTCATCCAGAACAGACTTTCTCTATCCTGCGGCAACTGGTTATTTGAGGCGTCGAGGATACGCAGGGTATTCTCTTTTTTCCCCTGCATCGCAAACAGCGGCGGCGTCACCACAAAGCGCCCGTCTTTAGTACCCGCTGCGTTTTCCACCCATGACTGGATAAGGAAAGTGCCGTTCTCATCGGTATTGGTGACGGCCAGCTGAACCTGTTTTTGTCCCGCAGGGTAAATCACCCGGGTCGCGCCCAGCGCCACTCCCGCCTGCGCAGGAGAAACCAGTCCGGCTGCCATAAACAGCATTCCGAACACCATCATCAACGTTTTATTCATGTTTACCCTTGGTGTACTCACCGTCATATCCTGTGTCCGGTTAATTACTGATAAGTCAAAGCAAACCAGGCTTGCGCATTAGCCGTGCCGCCGACGACCTGACGGTCCGTTGAGCGGTACTTCGCTACAAAATGCAGCGTGTTCGCTCCATCGTTAAGCCGTACCCAACGACGGGGTTCCTGATTAAGAGGAATGAGCTCGCCTTGAGCATCAAACAGCGCAATGCCAATACCGGTCGCGATTCCCGCGCCCTCACCCACGGAGAGCACATCGGGGTCTTTACCGCTCGCGACGCCCTGAAATGACACGCCAACGCGCTGGCTGACCTCGGTGCTGCAATCTTCAAGATGGATATCAAAAGCGATCGGATTAGACTCTTCGCCTGCCGCATGAAAACGATGGCTGCTAACCTGCCCCATCTTTACCGTCATCAATCGGTCGCTCGCGGCAACGCTACAGGCCTCGGCAATAATGACGCCCTGAAAGCGCATACTTCCGCCGGGCACCGTGACGTTCCAGTGATTCCCAGCCTGAGCAACGGTCGGCAGCAAAGAAACCAACAGCCCCCATTTCATCCATTGCATACTTATTCCCTCCACCCCTTCGCGAATAACCGGGCCTTCCTGGCCCTGGTGGCATCCTTGCCGGACGAATTACTCGTACTGTACTTTGAAGGTCGCGTCGGCGTTCGCCGCACCCGCCGTTGCCGCGCCAGTAGCGTAGTAACGAGCCTGGAATGGAATGACGTTGGTGCCATCGTTCAGCGTGGTCGCGCTGCTGAAGGTTGCGCCATCCAATGCCAGCGGTTTGCCTTTGTTGTCGAGGATCTGAATCCCGACGTTAGTCGCGCCGCCGGAAGCTGAACCCTGCAGTGCCAGAACGGTGGTGTTGGTGGTATCAATCGCGGCACCGGAGAAGGCCACGGAGGCTTTCGTCGAAACGCTGGTATCGCAGTCGTTCAACTGGATGTTAAAGCCCACAGCAGAGCTGGTGCTGCCAGCGGTCGCCAGTTTTGCGGAGCGTACCTGACCCATCTGTACCGTCTGGTCGATAGAACCGGCATCAACGGCACAGGCCGCGTTAACCACTTCACCTTTGAAATGAACGGTACCGCCATTTACGGTCGTGGTATCCGCTGCTAATGCAGCCGTTGAAGCCATAGACAGTGCAGAGATAATGACCAGCGCAACCTTATTAATGCCCATAAAACCTACTCCTTATTAATAGAGAATCTTATTCTCATTTTGTTAAAAACAGCGGTGGTTGGTGATAGCAAAAATATCACCAGATACTTTTTCATTACTTAAGCGAAATTTCTTTTCTCACAGTAATAGTGCCATTGCTGACCACCAGCAATGGCACTACCACCGTCGATTGAGCTTAGAAATATCGAGATAAAAAGAGAGAGCCGCAGCATTATTTCCGCGTAAGCCAAACATCCTTTTTGTTTTCTGTCTCAAATAATAAATATGTTTTTCACTGAATCCTTCTAACTTATTTATTTGGGATACTGAATACCCTTCGCATAGGTAGCGAAAAACAATCAGCTCTTTCTCAGAGAAATCCCTCTGGTCATAAATAGATTTACTCGCTTTATACAGGCATGTATAAAGATATGAAAACCCTATTTTTTCAGAGACTAACCAAGGGAAAGGCCCCTGAAAATCGTACCCGGAAGAAGCTTCCATCTTGTATAGCAGTACAATTCGACAACGAGAAGTCGGTGAAGCCAATAAACTAAGTATCCGATGTCGCTCTACAACATCTGAAATATAAACAACGAAGATATCTCGAACCGATGCGCGTAAGTAGCACTTCGACCGCAATTGCCGAGAGTGGATCGTTGAAACGTTGCCATCCTGGATAACATCATCATCCTGTAATGCCAAAAGAAAAAAACTGTTATCCGAGATAATACATTGTCTCATATATTACCCCAACGTCCTGTTCTGAGTTTTTATCTAATATTTGTTGTTCCTGATTCTATAAATCCGTTAGCTAAATTTCGGTTTAATCATATACACAGTGAATATATATCGTCAAAAACGATCAATTAATTATTATTGATAGTTATAATCAATTGATTTAATGAATATAGATCGTCTTAATCGATCAATTATTTAATAAAAACAAGAAGATCAATGAAATAGATAATCAAATTTTAGGATTTTTCTATTAATAAGATCTTACGCTTACCGGTACGCCCGCCATCAGATTTGTAATTTTATGTAAAGAGCGTGTTCAGATTCATAATTTAACTTATTTTTCACATTCATATAAATTGATCTAGATCAATTAACGAAGATGGAACAAAAATACATTTATTGACCCACGCCAAATTAAGCCAATAAATTTAGCCTATTAAGGGTAGTTATTGTCGTAATACCCCCCCCTCAATGGGAGTATAGACGCTGCTTTGCAGCAAGGAGGAATAGAGAACGGCGGGAAATGATTGAGGACCTCAGGCGCAGCCTCCCTATAGGCGCTGCGCCGTGGAATAGATTTATCGTTACTTTTTCAGGCTTTCAATGACGGCATCTGCCAGCGTTTCCGGGCAGGCAAACCCTGACTCTACGCGATGCGTCAGCAATTTAGATCCGTACTGGCGGGTTATCTGCGGCAGGCAGGCATCGTGGAAGGCTTTAAGGTCGGCAAAATAGTCCAGCGTATATTCGCTCTCCCCCGCCCGCCCCCGCGCCATACAGGCGTTAAAGCATGACTCCACGTCCCGGTCGACATACACCACCAGGTCAATCTGCGGGTAGCGCTTCAGGTAATGCTTAATTTGATAGAAATAGGACATATAGCGAGCCGAAGGCTGTTCGGTCATCAGGAAGTTAACGTGGCAGAACACAATATCGCTAAACAGCGAACGCTCAATCACATAGTTACCGTCAGGAATATCCTGTAAAAGCGCCTGTCGACTGCGGGTAATATAAAGCTGGAATGCCACCCTCGCATCCGCATCGCGGGGATTTTCGACGAAGACCTGCAGAAGTTCGAGAAACACCGGGTCTTCATCCACCGGCTCTCGAATAACTTTCCAACTGGCGCCCGTTTTCTCGGATAGCGCCTGAGCCAGAGGATCAAGCAGCGTGGTTTTACCTGCGGCAATATTTGCCTCAATAGCAACAATCTTCATTTAGACACCCTGATAAATTAACGAATTGGCGCGGCGTCAGCAGGACGCTCCGTGTGGCTGGCGGGGCAGGCTGGCCCCTCACAGTATAGATATTCCTGATATTCGGCAGCGTGGAGTAAAGGTTGGTCGCGGCAGCACTCTTGCTCGCCGTAATCGACTCGCGTCGATGGGTTTGTGAAGAATGTCATCATGGCGTTTTACACTATTGGAAGAGCTTCCCCATCAACAATGATGGGGAAGCCGCAGAGTTAGGATTTTTTCGCGCTGTAGACTTCGTCGCCGGAGAATTCAGGTTCGGCCCAGAAGTTGATGTTGAACTGCGCATCATCGGTCATCTCGATACGGTGCCAGTACTGCGGCGGGCTGGTTGCAAAGCTACCGGCATTAATCACCACTTTAACCTCTGGCTCGGTGGCCTCGCCGTTGGCGAAACCGTAGTAGGTTACCGTCCCTTCCATGACGCAGAGCTGGCCAAAAATACCGGCAGCGGTGTTGTGGTGGCTGAGCAGTGCGGCAGGCACGTTGTCTTTAGTAAAGAACGGGGTGGAACGTTTGATGGTCCAGTTTTTTGGAATTCTGAGATGGCTCATAATGACCTCCGCTTCATAAGATGCATTTAAAATACATCTTTAAAATTTGACTGTAAAGCGTTATTTGAGAATTAATCTCATTACCGAAAGCACGATGTCCAGAAACAACAAAACCAGCCGGAAGGCTGGTTTTTGGCGGTGAAGACGAGGCTTATGCTTTACGGAT
Source organism: uncultured Kluyvera sp. (assembly GCF_902485085.1). NCBI lineage: Bacteria > Pseudomonadati > Pseudomonadota > Gammaproteobacteria > Enterobacterales > Enterobacteriaceae > Kluyvera > uncultured Kluyvera sp. Next base: position 67,808 of record NZ_CABTJS010000097.1, on the reverse strand, counting down.
AAGCACCGGCACGCTCTTGTAGGCAGGCGTCAGACTCTGCGTATCGACGGCATCGAGCGACAGCAATACGTTGGCCTCCGGTAAATAAGCACCAATGGAACCTGCTGCCATGCTATAGATAACCACCGTTAACCCATACATCACCCGATCGGTACTCGGTGTACCGCTATCGTCCAACGCCTGAATATTAATGACATCACCTTCCACCAGCCCGCGAGCATCCGCTTCTGCCTGGCTCAGGAACGCCACATCGCGGCGGCCCGTGATCCCACGGTAGCGATCGTTCATACCGTAAATGGTGGTGTTGTACTGATCGTGGCTACGCAATGTTGCCAGCACCAGCGAATCCGCGGGTTGATTCTGACGTTCGACGGCGCGCTCACGGCTCACCACAAAGTTGGCCTTACCGGTTGCCGTTTTCCACTCACGGCGCGAGGCCGGCGTATCCATGCGAAAACCGCCCGGCTCAGCAATACGGGCGTTATAGCCGGAAAATGCGGGGATAACATCGGCAATGGCATCGCGAATCAGCGCATAGTCGCCCATCATATCTTCCCAGTTCACCGGAGAGTTTGGCAACGTGGCACGCGCCATTTCCGCTACAATCGCCGGTTCTGATTTCAGCCAGCGCGAGGCTGGTTTCAGCGCCCCGCAGGAAGCGTGCACCATCGACATGGAATCTTCGACGGTAACCGACTGAATCCCGCTGGCCTGCATGTCACGTTCCGTACGCCCCAGCGCCGGTAGCAGATAGTTGTGCTTCGCCATCAGCAGATGCGAGCGGTTAAGTTTCGTGGCGACGTGTACCTGCAGTTCGAGCTTTTTCATCGCCTCGAAGGTTCGCTGCGGATTCGGCATCGCCACCGCCAGATTACCGCCCATGCAGATCAGCGCTTTAGCATCGCCACGTTCGATGGCGCGAATGCTCTCTACGCTGGAGCGACCGTGTTTGCGAGAAACGCTGATGTTAAAGCGTCCTTCCAGTCGTACCAGAAATTCTTCTGATGCCGCTTCGTTAATGCCTACCGATCGGTCACCTTGCACGTTGGAATGACCACGCAGCGGGCAGATCCCCGCCCCTTTCTTACCCATATTGCCCTTCAGCAACAGCAGGTTCAGCAGTTGCTGAACGTTCTCGGTACCGTTCTTGTGCTGGGTGATACCTAACCCATAGCAAATAATGGTGGCGTTGGATTTATCGTAACGATCCGCGAGATCTTCCATCTGGCTACGGTTTAGCCCTGAGTCGTGTTCCAGTTCGGCCCAGCTACAGCGGTGCAGATCGTCATAAAGTTCCTGATAGCCGTGGGTATGCTCAGCCAGAAACGCGCGGTCGAGGCACGGTTCCTGGCCAAGCAAAATGCGGGCTTCATCCATCTCAATCAGCGCTTTCATGACGCCTTTGAGCAGCGAGGCATCGCCGCCCATTTTCACCTGGTAGTACTCGTTGCTCAGCATCGTCGAGTGCCCCTGGAGCATATCCGCCGGACTTTGTGGGAAGCTAAAGCGCTCAAGCCCCCTTTCCGCCAATGGGTTGATGGAGATAATGCGGGCACCACGCTGCGCCACTTCACGGAGCGTGGTGAGCATACGCGGATGGTTGGTGCCAGGATTGTGCCCGATGCAAATCACCAGGTCGCAGTGTTCAAAGTCGTCCAGTTCAACGGTACCTTTCCCCAGACCAATAGAGGGCGTCAGGCCCGCGCTGGTCGGCCCATGGCACATATTGGAACAGTCTGGGAAATTACTGCTGCCATATTCGCGGGCAAAAAGCTGATACAGGAATGCCGCTTCGTTAGAGGTACGCCCGGAGGTATAAAACTCTACCTGTTCCGGGGAAGCCATATTGCGCAGCTGTTCGCCGATGTCGGCAAAAGCAACCTGCCACTCAACGGCCTGCCAGGTGTCGGTCGCGGCGTCGTACTTCATCGGGTGCGTCAAACGGCCAATATTTTCCAGCTCATAGTCGCTGTAGTGCCACAGCTCAGCAACCGTATGCTGGCGGAAAAATTCCGGCGAAGCTTTCTTACTGGTGGTTTCCCAGGAAACGGCCTTCACACCGTTTTCACAAAGCTCCATGGGTGAACGGTGTCCAGGGTCAGGCCAGGCGCAGCCCGGGCAATCAAAACCTTTGACCTGATTCATGCGGAACATCGCGATGATGTCACGCGCGACGGCTTTTTGTGAAAACACCGAGGCAGCCACCGCTTTGACGGCACCCCATCCACCCGCTGGCCCTTGATAGCCGCTTACACCTGGAACGACATTGCTCATTTTTACCGCTTTTTTTGCACCCAATTTCAATGGGGAATACGGTAGCAAGTTCATCGGCGTAAAGATTTCCTCTTCACGAGGTACGCAGACTCTACAATGAACGGGTTAGATGACGGTTCCCTTCAGGTAGCAGATAGCGCTCTTTTCTGGCCAGATTTCATCGGATAAAAATGCAATAGTGAAACGATAATCTGCCGCTTAAGTTAAATCAGACATTATGTTTTGCCCGTTAACATCATCAGGATTTCATCTGATAAACACTCCAGGAAAAAGTAGTTGATCTGATAAGCGCTAGCTCTTATTTTCTTGAGAGTTTTCTAATAGGGTCCTACGATGTCTACCATTACAGCCAACAGTATTAGTGAAGCGAACGAATTAATTTCCAGTGGAAAATATAAGGAAATTATTCTTGATTTCGATATTGATGCCGATAGTTTCTTTACCCTCGCCACCGCCCCACATGATATTAAAATAACCCTCACGGATAGAAATAATCACGCTGCGGAAACAGCAGAATAATAAGAAGAATAAATCGGGATATTTTTATGTTGTTATTTATTGGTACTGGGGCCGCCGCCTTTCTGGCGTCGCTGATGCTTATCTGGCTTGATGACCGGATTGCCGACCAGGAATAAGAGAAGAGACTCCGCGCTGAACAGCAGCGCGGAGCAAAACAGAATTACAGTGACTTCGCCAGGCGTTCCACGGCGGTCATCAGCCCTTCCTGCGAGACCGTCGAGTACGACAGGCGCAGAGTACGGGTGTCTGGATTATCGTTATAGAACGCTTCCCCCGGCACATATACCACGCCGTTTTCCAGCGTTTTTTCCAGCCATTTCATGGTATCGAACGGATAGCGGAAGCGCGCCCACAGGAACATCCCCCCCTTAGGGCGACTGAACTCCAGATGCTCGCCCAGACGGCTTTCCAGCGCGTCGGCCAGCGCATCACACTTCTTACGGTAGTCTTCGCGAATGAGCGCAATCTGGTTTTCCAGACGGCCCAGGCTCAGGTACTCGGCGGTGATCACCTGCGACAGCATATTGGTGTGCAAATCAGCGGCTTGCTTAACGATAACCGTCTGCTGCGCCAGCCAATCCGGCATCACAATCCAGCCAATACGCATACCCGGCGCCAGAATTTTGGAGAAGGTCGAGGTGTAGACCACCTGATCTTCACAACCCAATTCAACCGCGTGTTGGTACAGCGGGCGCTGTACTTCATCGGTAAAGCTAATTTCACCGTACGGGTCGTCTTCAATAATGACGAAATCATGCTGCTTCGCCAGTTCTACCAGACGACGACGACGGTCATCGCTCAGGGTTTTACCGCCTGGGTTGCCAAAGGTAGGCACCAGGTAAACGGCTTTCACACGAGTGGTGGAAAGCAGCTCAGCAAGCTGTTCTACCAGCATGCCGTTATCGTCGGTATCGACGCTCAGAATGTTGGCCTGCGCCAGTTGGAAGACCTGCAGCGCCGCCAGATAGGTTGGGCGTTCAACGACAATCGCATCGCCCGGATCGAGCAGCGTGCGGGCCACGATATCCAGCGACTGCTGCGAGCCCGAAGTGATATACACGTGACTTGCCTGACATGCCACACCGCGCGCCTGACACAGTTCGCTGACGGCCTGACGCAGCGGCGGGTAGCCTTCGGTCAAACCGTACTGGAACGCGTCGTTAAAGCGTTCGCTCATCACCTTCTGCACCGCCAGCTCCAGCCCTTCGGTATCAAAAAGCTCCGGGGCAGGAATGCCGCCACCAAGAGAAATCACGCCGGGCAGTTTACTGTGTTTTAAGAGTTCGCGGACGGCGGAGGGTTTGAGTTCACCCGCGCGCACGGCGAGTCGCCGATCGTGCATATTCATTTCCTTTTCTGTCTTGTTGTTGTGTTTATTGCAGGCTTTCTTTTACCGTAGCCCGGCAGAGCTTCGCGACGCCGGGAACATCCCCGGAGTCGGCGTTTTTAACGCCTCGTCCGGGCTACTCACCTTTATTCGTTATCTTTTATTACCACCAGCGGCTCAATATCGCTCTCTTTCTTAATCACCAGAGATTCGTCACCGCGTAAACAGGTGCCGCCATAATTACCGCCGACGGTAAAGGTACATACTTGAATATATTTTCCTGCGACGTTTGGCAAGCACCAAAGTTGCTGGTAAATATTTTTTCTATCAACAAATTTACCGCTGGTTTGGTCCAGCAGCCGATCGTTGCCGCTGACCAGGTCGATATTACTGCCGCAGCGGCCGGAAATAGGCTTAATCGCATAACCCGTTTTTGCCAGATGTTCACTAACTTCGAAATCCGTATCCAGCAGATAAGGATGGTTAGGGAACAGTGACCACAGCACCGGCAGAATGGCTTTGTTGCCAGGAATAACCGTCCACAGCGGTTCAAAGACCATCACTTCCGGGCGCAGCAGCACGTCAATCAGGCGCACTCCGTTATCCGGGTTACCGGTACGAATCGGCACGGCGGCATATTCATCTTCGTCGACTTCGCGCACCTGTTCGATGGCGGTTTCCCACGCCCAGGTTTTCCATACGCAGTTTACCAGACGACCATCACCATCAATCAGCTGACCGGCGGCATCCCAGCGCAGTTCGTCGAGGCCATAAAGAATTTTGCTCTCAAAGCCCGCCTGCTCAAGGGCACGCTGCATAAACTGGGCGTGGTAATTCTCTTCCAGATCGTTGTCCTGCATGATGTGCACAAACGGTCTGGCCTGACTGTGTTTCCACGCGCCCACCAGCTCGCCCAGCAGGTCTTTAGCCGGGTTGTGACCGTTACCGCGATAGCCCGTTTTCAGCCATTGTTCGAGGATCAGGCCACCTTCGGTATGGCAGGAGGCGGAGTCGGCGTTGTATTCGTAAACCTTCAGCCCACGTTCGTCCATGCAGAAGTCCATGCGCCCGGTGATCATGTCGTGGCGACGACGCTGCCAGGAAAGGCGCAGACGCGGCCAGAGGATTTTCGGGATGTCGAACAGCGCCAGCAGGTTGTCATCACGCATCACTTTGTCGGTGGCGTGGAGATACATCAGGTGCATCTCGTTGGTCGCTTTAATCAGCTCCTGCTCGGCGCTTTCCGTCATGGTGAAGTACTGGTACGGATCGGCGTTGATCACATGACCGTTGGCGGCAATATACGCCTGCTGGAGCGAGTCTTTTTCGTCCAGCCATTTGCCGTCGAACTGACCGCTATTCTCAAGGCGCGCCCCGCCAAGCTTCAGCGCTTCACCGGCAATCGCCGGCTGCGGCAGGCCGTAGCGCGCATCATCGGTCTGAATCATCCAACCCAGAATGGTGGTGTCGTCAAAGGTGTCCTGCAGCGTGTAGTGACCGTCTTTGACTTCGAGCGTCAGTTCGCGGGTCCACTGTTGGCCAGCGGGCAGCGGCGAGTGCAGCACATTCTGTTCTGCAATACGCACCTTATTGCCCAGTAGTTGGGTCACCACCGCCACGTGGCCGGTTTCATTAAACTCACCGCCCTTTTGCCAGATAAGCAAAGAGCCGACGAGCGGCGCGCGGCGAGAGCCGTTAGCGAAGGCCTGGAGCGGGAGAATGGCGTCGTTCACCACCTGACGCAGATAGCGCAGCGAGAAAATCTCGTAGGCCATGCCAACGTCGGTGAAGACAAATCCGTAGTTGATAAACAGGAAACGGCGGGCAAACTCGACGCACTGCCACTTGTGGCCCATGTATTCGTTGTCGATATAGCTACGAAACGATGCGTCATCAGGCATGTCGCCCGGTTTTAAGCTGCTGTAATTTGAAGAGTAAATCGCTACGCCACCCGGCGCATACCCCAACAACGTGCCAAATGGAGCGTCACTATTGGTACTTCCCTTGCTCATGAACCTTCCTCAAACATACCGTGCGATTTTCTCGCCCGCACGTTGAAATTAATCCAACAAAAGTGGATTAATCATACACCCGTGTATGCGAGGATGACCCATCAGAGGCAAAAATTTTCATCCCCAAAATGCACTTTAAAAACATCAGGAGTCCACATGAGTTTACAGGCACAGCCGCTAGTCTGGGGCCATGGAACACGTACCTTCGAAGTGTTTCTGGAACCCACCTGCCCATTTTCCGTTAAGACTTTCAACAAGCTGGACGCGCTGCTCGACCTCGTCGGTGAAGAGAATGTCAGCGTCAAAATTCGTTTGCAGTCGCAGCCGTGGCATCTGTTTTCCGGCGTGATTGTGCGCTGTATTCTTGCCGCCTCTACGCTACCCGACGGTAAAGCGGCGGCGCATAAGGTGATGAAAGCGGTTGCCGATCATCGCGAAGAGTTTGAGTTTACCGACCACTGCAGCGGCTCGAATATGGACGCCACGCCGCAGGAGATTATCGCGAGGATTGAGCGCTACAGCGGCGTACCGTTATCCGCGGCGTTCGCCGAACCTGAGCTGCAAAAAGAAATTAAATGGCACGCTAGATACGCGCGCCAGAACGGCATTCACGTCTCCCCCACCTTTATGGTCAACGGCCTGGTACAGCCGGATCTGGGCAGCGGTGACGACGTCAGCGTCTGGGCGGCACGGATTTTTGCCTGAAGCTGCTAAACTTCACTACCTCAACACATCATCAAAATAAGGCGAGCGATTATGTCAGAGAACACCTATCAGCCACCCAAAGTGTGGGAATGGAAGCAAAACAACGGCGGCGCATTTGCCAATATTAACCGCCCGATTTCCGGTGCCACTCATGAACAAGCGCTGCCGGTGGGCCATCACCCGCTCCAGCTTTACTCTCTGGGCACGCCCAACGGCCAGAAAGTCACGATTATGCTGGAAGAGCTGCTGGCGGCTGGCGTTGCGCAGGCAGAATACGATGCGTGGCTGATTCGCATTGGCGAGGGCGATCAGTTCTCCAGCGGCTTTGTCGAAGTGAACCCAAACTCGAAAATTCCCGCCCTTAGCGACCATTCCACCACGCCGCCGACTCGCGTGTTTGAGTCCGGCAATATTCTGCTCTACCTGGCGGAGAAATTCGGTCACTTCCTGCCAAAAGATCCGGCAGGGCGCACCGAAACGCTGAACTGGCTATTCTGGCTACAGGGCTCAGCCCCGTTCCTCGGCGGCGGTTTTGGTCACTTTTATAACTATGCGCCGGTGAAGATTGAGTACGCGATTGACCGCTTCACCATGGAAGCGAAGCGTCAGTTAGACGTCCTGGATAAACAGTTGGCTCGTGGGCGCTATGTGGCGGGCGAAGAGTACACTATCGCCGACATCGCCATCTGGCCATGGTACGGCAACGTGGTGTTGGGCAACGTGTATGGGGCGGACGAGTTCCTGGATGCACAGAGCTACAAGAACGTCATGCGTTGGGCGCAGGACATCGCCAGCCGTCCGGGAGTGAAGCGCGGTCGTATTGTTAACCGCACCAACGGCCCGCTGAACGAACAGCTGCACGAGCGTCATGACGCCAGTGACTTCGATACCAATACCGAAGACAAGCGTCAGCAATCATGATGAGAAACCGGGTGCCAGGCACCCGGTTTTATTGACCTTCCAGCCGGTAGCCCGCCATAAAGTAGCGAACGGTGGTGCTGGAATCGTGCTCTTTAAAGAAATCCATCACCATCTCTTTATCCAGCCCGTAGCGGCGCGTCAACACGCCCGCCTCCCAGGCACTCAGCTGGCGATCGCCGGTTTTCTCAAACATACGGTGCGAAAAACCCAGCACAAAGCCACGCTTATAGTCGGTGCAAAAACCGATGACCTTCTGCGCGCTGTCGGCATAAGGTGCCTTCAGTCCCGCAATTAACCCTTTGCCAAAATGGTTATCCATCTCTACGCCCTCAATCGTTATATATAAAATTATATAGCGATTTTTTGAGCGATGGTAGCGCTATTTAAGGGCTACCCCCTAAGAGGAATAAAGCGCGTCTTTTTCATCCCAACCCCGACAATGTGATCGGCACAACGGGCATTAATCACAAAAATAAGTACGCTAGGAACAGTGTTTCAAAATAAAAAGAGAAGGAGACCTTATGGCCTGGCAAGCAAACCCAGCCCGTTACGAACAGATGCAGTATCGCTACTGCGGCCGCAGCGGGTTGCAGCTTCCTGCACTGTCCCTCGGCCTATGGCACAGTTTCGGCCATATCAGCGCCCTCGACGGCCAGCGTGCCCTGCTGCGCAAAGCCTTCGACTGCGGTATAACCCATTTCGACCTTGCGAATAACTATGGGCCGCCGCCGGGCAGCGCAGAGGAAAACTTTGGCCGCCTGCTACGAGAGGATTTTGCGGGCTATCGTGACGAACTGATTATCTCCACCAAGGCCGGTTACGATATGTGGCCTGGGCCATACGGCTCCGGCGGTTCACGTAAATATCTGCTGGCGAGCCTCGATCAAAGCCTGCAGCGTATGGGGCTAGAGTACGTTGATATCTTCTATTCCCACCGCGTTGATGAGAAAACACCGATGGAAGAGACCGCGGCGGCATTAGCGCAGGCGGTGCAGAGCGGTAAAGCGCTTTACGTCGGTATCTCTTCTTATTCTTCCGAACGTACTCAGGCGATGGTGGAACTGCTGCGTGAGTGGAAAATTCCGCTGTTAATTCATCAGCCATCTTACAACCTGCTGAACCGCTGGGTGGATAAGAGCGGCCTGCTGGATACGCTTGAGCAAAACGGCGTGGGCTGTATTGCCTTTACTCCTCTCGCGCAGGGGCTGCTGACCGGCAAATACCTGAACGGTATTCCGGAAGGTTCTCGCATGCAGACGGAAGGCAAAAAAGCGCGCGGTCTGACGGAGAAGATGCTGAGCGAGAGCAATCTCAACAGCCTGCGTTTGCTGAACGACATGGCGCAGCAGCGCGGTCAGTCGATGGCGCAGATGGCGCTAAGCTGGCTGCTGAAAGACCGTCGCGTGACCTCCGTGCTGATTGGCGCGAGTCGCCCGGAGCAAATTGAAGAGAACGTGAAGGCACTGGAAAACTTGAGCTTCTCGGCAGAAGAGCTGGCGCAGATTGATAAGCATGTTGCAGATGGGCAGTTGAATCTGTGGCAGGCGTCGTCAGATAAGTAAAAGTATGAACATGTAGGCCTGATAAGCGTAGCGCCATCAGGCAGCCCGGCGCACATTGCCGAATGGCGGCGATGCCTTATCCGGCCTACAAACGTACCGGATAAGGTATTTATATCGTTATTTTTTCCCGCGAGTCAGGCTATCGAGATAACCCATCACAAACGCCGACAGTACAAACGTCAGGTGGATAATGACATACCACATCAGCTTGTTGTCCGGCACGTTTTTGGCGTCCATAAACACGCGCAGCAGGTGAATAGAGGAAATGGCGACAATCGATGCTGCGACCTTGTTTTTCAACGAGGTGGCATCCATTTTGCCCAGCCAGTTAAGCTTCTCTTTGTGCTCGCTGATATCCAGCTGCGACACAAAGTTTTCATAGCCCGAAAACATCACCATTACCAGCAGGCCACCAACCAGCGTCATATCCACCAACGACAGCAGCATCAGAATAAGGTCAGCTTCTGCCATGCTGAAAATGTTCGGCAATACGTGAAAAATCTCCTGAAAAAACTTCAGAGATAATGCCAGCAGCGCCAGCGAAAGGCCAAAGTATACCGGGGCCAGAATCCATCGCGATGCGTACATCGCATTTTCCAGAAAACGTTCCATAGCGTCCTGTTCGTCAGTCAAATTCGACCTAGTATATCGCAACTATGCAACATCATAACAACAGATGTATTCACACATCATGAGGACGAATAAACGGTCGCTGATAGTCTGGCCACACCAGCCCCACCAGCTCCGGATAGGCTTCGTTGGCGAACTCCTGATAGCACTGTTTTAAACTCTGTACCACCGGATCAACCGGCGCAACGCGCTCGCCTTTCAGGCAGCGGCGTTTGATTTCATCATAATATTCATAAACCGCCCCGTTCAGATTACGGCAGCGATCCTGCGCTTCAAACAGCCCTGGGGTTTCTTTTAATTCGTCTATCGACATCCGCTTAATGGTTGATTGCAGAAAGTCGATATACTCATGATTAATACGCCAATACCACACGGGAGTGATGCTGCTCATCAAGCTGGCAAAATGGTTTTCACCTTCATCTTTGCTGAGCGGCGCAGGGGCCAAAGGGGTAACGGTTTCATTATTGGTATCGGATGACTCGTTATTTTGACCATACAGAAAAATTAAAATAACGCCGGTGAGTAGCAGTAACACCATCACAAAATAAATAATACCGCTCATGGTTTTCTCCACTTTTTTTGATTTTAAAAGTGCGCCATGATAATGTCAACGAACCTCACTATAATAAAAAACACTTTCCAGCCCCTCGAAAGATGACAGGTATATGATTGCTGAAACCCTTATCCCAGCCCGTTTCTGTATCCCAGCCATAGAGGCTGAGCCGCAGGATATGAAGGCCAGCACGCAGGCAGAGCCGAAGAAGGCTACCCTTGCAGACTGGCAGGATGAGATATTGATAAGCGGTGGCCAATCACGTAACCCATTGCTGGAAGAGCGTGACCGTCATATAAAGGATAGATTATATCGCGTCGCGAAAATTGAAGCCTTTGCCCTTATGCTAAATAACCTGGTTGTTCAGGGAGAGATCTCTTCACTGGAGTTAAGTCAAATTATTGAGTTAAAAACCCAGGAGATAAATGATAATGGCAATGAAATTTGGCTTAATTTAATGACGCAGGAAAAAGTCACACCGCTGTTTTATAATTTAACGGATAAGTAAGTATGAAACTTGTCGATGTTAATCAGGCTAATATATCGTTAAGCCCACAGATAAGCGATGAGACGCTTCTTCAGCGTAACCTTCAGGCGCTGCGCGACGAAAAAAGCGCTGAGGGTCGGCGTATCTCCAGCCCTTCCGTCCCGCTCACCGCCGCGCTGGTCAAAATGAAGTGGAAAAACCGCCGCGAGATTTATGCCTATCAGGTCAAAGAAGAGATCTTTGGCGCAGCCCTTTGCGAAGTGATGGAACGTTACCCGCACCTGCGCGATAAAATTCTCGCCCACACAGAATCCTGCTATCAGCATGTGCTGAGCCGCGAAACCGCAACGCTTGAAATCAGCCGCGGCCTCGCGGATGGTGATTACCGCACCTCAAACGTCATCCTTAAACTGGATAAAGAAGACGAAAAGCCTCCCGTTCAGCCGGTGATATCCGTCGCGAAATAGTCAAAAGCACAAGACCCCTGCGGTGAATCCGCCTCAAGCGCAAGCGCCACTAGCCCGATTTTCGCGCCGACCCACTTACCTTTTCCCGCCGCAAAGACTGGCGTCACCGGCTGCCAGATTCCCCCTTGTTCACACCAGGCGAAACTGCAAATGCCTCCGTGGGTGACGCTAACACTAAACGCGCACGATGCGCTATTTATCTGCGCAATGACCCGACGGCTTTCGCGCACCACGCCGGCATCGCTCATCCAGCCAGTGACCCAAAGTAACTGATGATATCCGCCCTGCTTTTCAAGCAGCAGCGCCGCGTAGCGCTCACCGTAAATAATCAGGCCGCCGCTATCGCCATTTCCCGCTGCGTTTAGCGTCAACGCCGTTCGGGCAGTAAACTGCCACGCCGGGAATTTTTGCAAAAGCAGATTCGGTTGCCAGTAAAGATTACTTTTACCCTCAGTCTGCACCAGCGGATAACAGCGTAAATTCAGTTGATGACTTCCCGGCAACAGCCAACCAGGATTAGGGTTCGCCTGCCACTGCCACTGTAAACCAGGCACGCCTCGCGCAAAATCGTCATCGGTTTGCGGCAAGCGTCGTGCCGATGGCGGCAGGCTTGCCGGGCGCGGCCAGCGCATCACTGGCTGACCTTCCCCTTCACCACCCATCGGCTCACCGATACGTGGCCAACCGTCCTGTTCCCAGCGCATCGGCTGCAGGTGGACAATACGTCCGTAGAGGTGCGCATCCTGGAAATGCACAAACCAGCATTCGCCGTCATCCAGTTCCACCCAACCGCCCTGATGCGGGCCATTCACCGGTGTATCGCCCTGGAACAACACATTTCTGGCCTCCCACGGGCCGGCCATACTGCGGGCGCGCAGCACAGTTTCCCAGCCTGTCTCCACGCTGCCCGCCGGGGCGAAAATGTAATACCACCCGTCGCGCTTGTAGACCTTCGGCCCTTCCAGCGTCGGCTGATCGCAGCTACCGTCATAAATGATACGACCTTCGCCAAGCAGAGAAGTCCCATCCGGGGACATGGCAAACAACTGAAGCTTGTGCTTGATGCCGCTGCGGCTATGAGCAAAGGCATGCACCAGCCAGGCGTCACCGTTGTCGTCCCAGAATGGACAAGGATCAATCCAGCCTTTCGCCGGTTGCACGCAGTACGGTACGCTCCATGTTCCCCAGGGATCGTCGGTCTGACACATGAAAATTCCCTCATCCGGCGTGCTGAAAAACACCCATAGCTTGTTGTCATGCCAGCGAATTGATGGGGCCCATACACCTTTTCCCGGCTGATATTCGTCATAGCCGGGCAGCGGCAGCGCATCAAAGACGTGGTTAATAATCTGCCAGTTGATCAGGTCCGTTGAATGCAGAATCGGCAGCGCGGGCATATGGTTAAAGCTGGAAGAGACCATAAAAAAGTCGTCCCCAACTCGGACGATATCCGGGTCGGAATAGTCCGCGCACAAAATCGGGTTCTGATACTCAGATTGCGTCATCTCACTCTCCTCAGGCTTTACTCAATTCGCCGTCAACCGCTTGCGGCTCTGCGGTTGTCGCTGGTACCCCTGCCTGTTGACGAGCGGAGAGGTCACGTTGAATTGCCGCCATTTTCTGGTCGTCGAGCTTATAGAAGCGTGACAACCACCACAGCACCAGGTAAGAGAGTGATGGCCCGAGGGTCAGGAGCCCAACGATGCCCATTGTCGCCATCGGCGTTTGTTCACTCACGCCCGCCTGATAGCCAAACAGCCCCAGCGAGAATCCTACCACCGCGCCCGCAACCGCCATCCCCATTTTCAGCGCAAACAGGTTGCCAGAATAAGAGAGCCCGGTAATACGGCGACCAAACTTCCACTCGCCGTAGTCGGCGGCGTTGGCCATCATGTTCCACTTAAAAGGTTGGTACATCTGGTGGAAGAAGCCGACGAGGAAATAGAGCGGGAACACGACCGGCAGCCAGGTCGGTGGTACGAAGAACATCACTACGCCTACTGCGACCAGCAGCAGGTTAATGTTTTTAAACAGTGATACTGCGCGATAACGCTTCGCCAGCCAGCCCGCGGCGATACTGCCGATAATGGTGCCGACGACGCTTGTCGAGACAAAGGCCGATTTCATCGCCGTGCCCGCCGCCGACTCCACGCCCCCCATCATCAGATAGGTGGCGTAATAGAGCGTGGCTGCACTGCGCATCACGCCCGCCATACTGGAGAAGAAGGTAATGATCGCCACGATCCGCCACTGATCGTTTGCTAACAGCGAACGCAGATCTTCACGAATACTGCCCTGCTGCTCAACCGCAGGCGCCACGCGCTCTTTAGTCGAGAAAAAGCAAAATGCGAGCATCACAATGGCAATCAATCCCATGATGCCCATGGTGGCCTGGAAGCCGAACTGCTTATCCTCTTTGCCCAGATAATCGACCAGGAACAGCGTCGCAACGGAGACCATCAGCCCGGCAATAGAGGAAATCGTAAAGCGATAGGACTGTGCCGACAGACGATCTTTTTCATCGCGCGTGATCACCCCACCCAGCGCGCAGTAAGGAATGTTGATAAAGGTGTAACACAGCATCAGCAGGGTATAGGTCAGGTAGGCGTAAACCAGTTTACCTGATGCGCCGAAAGCCGGCGTGGTAAAGGTCATCACCGCCAACACGGCGTAAGGAATAGCAAACCAGATTAGCCACGGGCGGAAGTGGCCCCATCGGGTTTTAACCCGGTCGGCGACAATGCCGGTCAGCGGGTCGGTGATAGCATCAAGAACGCGAGTCACCAGAAACATCACCCCAACCGCCGCCGCGGAGAGGCCATAAATATCTGTATAAAACCAGGTTAAAAACATCGTTACAGAAGAGTAGACGATACCGCAAGCGGCATCGCCCATGCCATATCCCAGCTTTTCTGCGATAGACAATTTGTTGTCATTTGCCACGAGAATGTCCTCCGGAATTGAAGAGGCTTCAATGTAGGAGGATGCCTAAGACAATCCTATTGTCATTTTTCGTACTGGTATTACGTTTTCTGGCAACTGCGGAAGCTGTCACACAACTGGATGATTTGTCATACCGCTTTCATTTTTGTGACCTTAAACCAGCCGGAACACAGAGATCGCCGACTTCAGTTCACCGGTATGGTGCTGCTGTTGCTGGGCCACCTGAATCGTCTGCGCCACATGCTGTACGTTCTCCTGCACGCTGGCATCAATTGTGGCAATGCTGCCTTTCATCTGCAGCACGCTGGTTTTCTGCTGGTCGCTCATTGAGAACAGCACGTCAACGCAGGATTGCAGGCTGTCGATATTGTGGATAATTGACTCCATCGTTTTCCCCGCTCGTTCAACCTGCTCCGCGCCCTGATGGGTGCGCTCGACGGAGGTGGCAATCATCTGGCGAATATCGCGCGCGGCTTCTTCACAACGTAGCGCCAGCGTACGTACTTCGGCAGCCACCACCGCGAAGCCTTTGCCGTGCGCGCCCGCCCGCGCCGCCTCAACGGATGCGTTCAGCGACAGAATGTTGGTCTGGAAGGCAATGCCGTCAATAAGCTCAAGAATACCGTTAATTTTCAGCGACTCATCGCGGATATGTGCCATTGAGGCCATCGCCGAGCGAATATTTTCCCCGCCCTCCTGCGCCACGCCGCTCGCCTGTTCCGCCAGCGTCCGCGCCTCGCTGGCCTTCTCGCTGGTGAGCGAGGCCGCCCCGGCGAGCTGCTCCATGGCGCTGGCGGTGACGGCTAACGATCGCGCCTGGTTATCCGTGCGTTCAGAAAGTGCGGTATTGCGCTGGAGGAGCGTTTGCGAGGCTTCAATCAGCTGCGAAACGTTGCCGCTCACTTGCTCAAGCGTATTACGCATCGCATCCAGCGTCAGGCTAAAGGTGCGGGCAAACGGGGAGCTGCTGGTTTTGCTGTCGCGCTCAAGGGTCAGATACCCCGTCTCTCGGTTGATAACCGAGGCTAGCTTCGCCACTTCGCTAGCCGAGCGGGCATCCTGCTCCATCCGCACCGCCAGCAGCACGAGGAATATCGTCTGCGCGACAACGTATAGTCCATGCATTATCACCATTTCCAACCCGGTATGCATAAAGACAGTAATATTAAACAGGCCATACTCTTGCAAATAGTTAAACACCAGATGATGCACGGCAATAACGGCAGCCCCCATAATTAATGGCCGCCAGTCTCGCCACGCCAACAATGCGGACAGTAGGACAAATACCGAGAAGTGGTATTCGGTTTCGCCATCTCCAAGCTGAATTAGCAGCGCAGAATAGGCCATCATAATAAACGCGTACACCAGACGCGTAATGAGCTTACCGGGAAAAAGTAGCGTCATGAGCGTGCCGAGAACCGCAAGCAATGTGGCCACCAGCAGCGCCAGACTGAGGTTGCCATTCATCGCTCCCACGCCCAACGATACGCCCCACATCACCCAGGCGAGCGCCATCAGCAGCCGGTCGGCTCTACGGCGAATAGAGGATAAAGAGAACAGATCCCGAGGCACGCCATCGGCTTGCCATAACGTCATTATTGCCATGATATATTCCGCCTGCGCAGGTGTTATTTCACGTCATATTATTGTTAGCGTTCAGAATTAAGCGTAGAGGGGTTATTTATAGCTAGCCAGCAAGTTGTTAAAAATATATCGCCACTATTAAGCTATGCTTAATAACATTTAACAGAGGATTGGAATATATAAGACTTAAGGGAAATATTATATTACTGAGGGAATAATAACGGATGGCGCAGAACGCGCCATCCGGGATACTTATTTTTTCGCGACGGTCTCTTCACCGACCAGGCCAATTTTCAGATAGCCTGCCTGATGCAGAGTATCCATGACCTTCATCATCGTCTCATAGTCCACGGTTTTGTCCGCACGGAAGAAGATAGTGGTATCTTTTTTGCCTTCCGTCAGCGCGTCAATTGCCGTCACCATGTTGTCGTCGGTAATCGGATCGTTACCGAGGAACATTGATTTGTCCGCCTTCACCGACAGATAGACTGGTTTATCCGGGCGAGGCTGCGGTTGGCTAGACGAGGCTGGCAAATTCACTTTGACATCCACGGTGGCCAGCGGGGCGGCAACCATGAAGATAATCAGCAGTACCAACATGACATCGATAAACGGCGTCACGTTGATATCATGCATTTCGCCATTATCGTCCAGATTTTCATTAAGACGCATTGCCATGGGGCGTTAACCTACTCGTAATTTCTGGGCGGTACGCACCGGGTGTACGCCGCTGGCGCTGAGGTCCAGGTCACGGCTTTGCAGCAGCAGAACCTGCGCCGCAACGTCGCTCAGGTTGGCTTTAAAGCCACCAATCAGACGCGCGAAGATGTTATAGATAACCACCGCTGGAATCGCAGCGAACAGGCCAATTGCCGTTGCCAGCAGCGCTTCCGCGATACCAGGAGCGACGACCGCCAGGTTAGTGGTCTGGGTCTGGGCGATACCGATGAAGCTGTTCATGATACCCCATACGGTACCAAACAGGCCGACGAACGGGGAGATAGCACCGATGGTCGCCAGGAAGCCGTTACCACGGCCCATATGACGACCCACAGCTGCCACACGACGCTCCAGACGGAAGCCGGTACGTTCTTTAATACCTTCGTTATCTTCCGAACCCGCAGAGAGCTCCAGTTCGTTCTGCGCTTCGTTGATTAACTGAGTGCTCAGGCTACGGGCATCAAAAGCGGCCGCAATTTCATTTGCCTGATTCAGGGAACGTGCATCGCCTAACAGTTTTTGTTCGCGCTTGAGGCGGCGCTTATGGGAGATAAGCTCTGCACCTTTGCTGAAGAAAATAGCCCAGGTGACGACGGATGCCAGTATCAAGCCAATCATGACTACTTTAACCACGATGTCGGCATGATGATACATACCCCAAACGGAGAGATCCGCCTGCATCAAATTATTACCCACTGTGTATCTCCAGGACGTAAATCACAAATTCTGGGAACAATAATATCAAAACATCGTCGAATTGATAGTAGTTCTCATTAGTATTTACATATTGACCCAAATCACACTTATTTTCCTTGCGCTTACGCAGTAAAAAAGTTTTCCGCCCGTTTTTTGGCAAAATTTTCTGCTGTTCGCGCACTAAACGGTAGATCCCGCGTGCAATCGTGTTAATTTAGCCATCCAGACGTATAAAAATAGGCAGACAAAAATGGCAGACAAGCACCTCGATACCGCGCTGGTTAACGCCGGACGCAGCAAAAAATACACCCAGGGATCGGTGAACAGCGTCATTCAGCGCGCCTCTTCGCTGGTGTTCGACACGGTCGCCGCCAAAAAACATGCGACCCACAACCGCGCCAACGGCGAACTGTTCTATGGCCGTCGCGGTACCCTCACCCACTTCTCATTGCAGGAAGCAATGTGTGAGCTGGAAGGTGGCGCCGGCTGCGCCCTCTTCCCCTGCGGTGCGGCAGCGGTAGCCAATACGATTCTGGCATTTGTTGAACAAGGCGATAACGTGCTGATGACCAACACCGCCTATGAGCCAAGCCAGGACTTCTGCACCAAAATTCTCGGCAAGCTGGGCGTGACCACCAGCTGGTTTGACCCAATGATCGGCGAAGGGATTGCCGCGCTGATTAAGCCCAACACCAAAATCGTATTCCTGGAATCCCCCGGCTCCATCACCATGGAAGTGCACGACATTCCGGCCATTGTTGCCGCCGTACGCCGGGTCGCGCCTGAAGCCATCATCATGATCGACAACACCTGGGCGGCGGGGATTCTATTTAAAGCGCTCGATTTCGGTATCGATATCTCTATTCAAGCCGGTACCAAATACCTGATTGGCCATTCGGATGCGATGGTGGGTACGGCGGTGTCTAACGAGCGCTGCTGGCCGCAGCTGCGTGAAAACGCCTACCTGATGGGCCAGATGCTTGACGCGGATACCGCCTACATGACCAGTCGCGGCCTGCGTACGCTGGGCGTGCGTTTACGTCAGCACCATGAAAGCAGCCTGAAAGTGGCCGAATGGCTGGCTCAGCAGCCTCAGGTTGAACGCGTAAATCACCCTGCACTGCCTGGCAGCAAAGGGCATGAATTCTGGAAGCGTGATTTTACCGGCAGCAGCGGTCTGTTCTCCTTTGTGCTCAAAAAGCACCTGAACGATGAAGAGCTGGCGAACTACCTGGATAACTTCTCGCTGTTCAGCATGGCCTACTCCTGGGGCGGCTTTGAGTCGTTAATTCTGGCTAACCAACCGTCGGAACTCGCCAGCATTCGCCCGGAAGGGAAAATCGATTTCACCGGCACGCTGGTTCGCGTCCATATCGGTTTAGAAAACGTTGACGATCTGATTGCGGATTTAGCGGCAGGATTTGCCCGCATCGTGTAACATACCTATGCCCGGCAGCTTCTGCTGTCGGGCGGGTTAGCAATGTTTTTGATGCGTCGGTCAGACGCGTCACCGATGTTGAGAACAGTCGGTCCCCGAAGTGATAGATCACCGTCGGCGTAAACCGTTTCCGCGTTGTTGTCAGCAAATCAGGACAGCGCGGCTTCAGTAGTTGCGCACGCGATCAAGGTGTTCTTAATCTTTCGGGCGTACAATAAGCGAAAACGCTGTTCCACAGGAATGTTCATGGTCGTTATTCAAGATATTGTCGCCGCGCTTTGGCAGCACGATTTTGCTGCTCTGGCGAATCCGCACGTCGTGGGGATCGTTTATCTGGTCATGTTTGCCACACTTTTTCTGGAAAATGGCCTGCTTCCCGCTTCATTCTTACCCGGCGATAGCCTCCTGCTATTGGCGGGCGCGCTCATTGCGAAGGGCGTGATGGGCTACGTCCCCACTATTGCTATTCTGACTGCCGCGGCGAGCCTTGGCTGCTGGCTGAGCTATGTTCAGGGCCGTTGGTTGGGCAATACCCGCGTGGTGAAAGGCTGGCTGGCGCAGTTGCCGGATAAATACCATCAGCGGGCTACCTGCATGTTTGACCGTCACGGTCTGCTGGCGCTGCTGGCGGGGCGTTTCCTGGCGTTTGTGCGTACCCTGTTGCCAACCATGGCGGGTATCTCCGGCCTGTCGAATCGCCGCTTCCAGGTGTTCAACTGGCTGAGCGCACTGCTGTGGGTGGGCGTAGTGACGAGCTTAGGCTATGCCATCAGCATGATTCCGTTTGTGAAACGTCATGAAGATCAGGTGATGACCTTCCTGATGGTTCTACCGATTGTCCTGCTGGTCGCCGGGCTTCTGGGCACGGTGATTGTGGTGATTAAGAAGAAGTATTGCGACGCATAATATCTCGTAGCCCGGCCAAGCGCAGCGACGCCGGGCTACGAATTACATTCCCCGCAGTCGCGCGGCATCCTCTCCCGGCGTCATGCCGAAATAACGCTTAAACTCACGGCTGAACTGCGAAGCGCTTTCGTATCCAACCTGCATCGCCGCGGCGCTGGCCTTCAGCCCGTCATGCACCATCATCATCCGCGCTTTGTGCAGACGGTAGCTCTTCAGGTACTGCAACGGCGACGTGCTGGTCACCGACTTAAAGTTATGGTGAAACGCCGACAGGCTCATATTGGCCTCGGCGGCGAGCTGGTCCACGCTTAAGGCTTCTGTGTACTGGCTTTCAATGCGTTTGAGCACCCGGCTAATCTGGCTGAAATGGGTCTGGCGGCTGACCAGCGCCATCAGCGCGCCGCCGCGTGGTCCGGTCAGCACGTGGTAGAGCATTTCACGAATAATCTGTTTTCCCAGAATACGAGCGTCCAGCGGGCGTTCCATCACATCCAGCAGGCGTTCGGAGGCACAGAGAATCTCTTCTGAGAGCGTCGCCGAGTTGATGCCGCTTTCTGCCATCGATGAAGGATGAAACAGCGGGTCTTCACCGATATCCATCAGCAGCTCTTGCAGTTGTAGAATATCGACATCAAGCCGTAATCCTGCCAGCGGCGCGTCCTCAGTCGCAAAAGTTTCACATTCGAAGGGTAAAGGTACCGTCAGCAGCAGATATTCGTTGGCATCGTAGCGGAAGGTACGCTCGTTGATATAACCAATCTTATAGCCGGAAAAGAGAAACACGATGCCCGGTCGGTACATCACCGGAGTGCGCCCGCTTGGCTGAGTGCCATAGATAAGCTGAATATCCGGCAGCAGGGCTCGCAGATTTTGTTCGTTACTTTTCAGCTGCTTAATTTTATCTGTCAGCAGCAAACAGATCTCTTCACGGTTCATCAACGGAGGCTCCTGATACCTTTTCCGACGCTGCCATTGTGGCGTTGTTTAACGTATTTCTCCAGAGCTATGGAGAAATGGGCAAGACAATCGCAGGAATGTGCATTGAGAGGTACGACAACGAAGACCACAATGATGTCATTCGGCGATGACCCCTCACCGCCCTCTTTTTCCACCCACCATATAGGGAACGAGCAATGTTTAATTTTGATCTTCATACCCCGACCCGCATTCTGTTCGGTAAAGGCGCTATCGAAAACCTGCGCGCTCAGATCCCCGCTGACGCTCGCGTGCTGATTACCTACGGCGGCGGCAGCGTGAAAAAAACCGGCGTGCTCGACCAGGTGCTGAGCGCACTGCAAGGTCTGGACGTGCTGGAGTTCGGCGGGATTGAGCCAAACCCATCTTACGAGACGTTGATGAACGCGGTGAAAATTGCCCGCGAAGAGAAAGTCACCTACCTGTTGGCCGTTGGCGGTGGTTCCGTACTGGATGGCACCAAGTTTATCGCCGCTGCCGCGCATTACGATACCAACATCGACCCGTGGGAAATTCTGGAAACCTACGGCAGCAACGTCAACAGCGCGATCCCTATGGGTTCCGTACTGACGCTGCCAGCGACCGGTTCCGAGTCCAACAAAGGTGCCGTTATCTCCCGTAAAACGACCGGTGACAAGCGCGCCTTTATGTCTCCACACGTGCAGCCGCTGTTTGCGATTCTGGACCCGGTTTACACCTACACCCTGCCTCCACGTCAGGTCGCTAACGGCGTAGTGGATGCATTCGTTCATACCGTAGAGCAGTACGTAACTTACCCGGTTGACGGCAAAATTCAGGATCGTTTCGCGGAAGGCATTTTGCTGACCCTGGTTGAAGATGGCCCGAAAGCGCTGCAGGAACCAGAAAACTATGCCGTACGTGCCAACATCATGTGGGCAGCCACTCAGGCACTGAACGGCCTGATTGGCGCTGGCGTACCGCAGGACTGGGCAACCCATATGCTGGGTCACGAACTGACCGCAATGCACGGTCTGGATCACGCGCAGACGCTAGCTATCGTGCTGCCTGCCCTGTGGAATGAAAAACGCGATACCAAACGCGCCAAACTGCTGCAGTACGCAGAACGCGTATGGAACATCACCGAAGGTTCTGACGATGCGCGTATCGACGCCGCTATCGCCGCAACCCGCAGCTTCTTCGAACAAATGGGCGTGCCAACTCGCCTGTCCGACTACGGTCTGGACGGCAGCTCTATCCCTGCGCTGCTGAAAAAACTCGAAGAGCACGGCATGACTAAACTCGGTGAAAATCAGGATATTACCCTGGACGTGAGCCGCCGTATTTACGAAGCTGCACGCTAAGAGCTTCTCGCTTTACCTTTCGTTTTTGCATATTTCGACCAGACTTAATCTTACAAACCTTATCGGGGCATTGCCCCGATAAGCTCGTAAAAAGGAGAAATGCATGACACATCCAACCGTGATTAAACTGCACGATGGCAATGTAATGCCGCAGCTCGGCCTCGGAGTATGGCAGGCCACGAATGAGGAAGTCGTCACCGCGATCCATAAAGCGCTCGAGGTGGGCTACCGTTCCATTGATACCGCCGCCGCTTACAAAAATGAGTCGGGAGTCGGTAAAGCAATTAAGAGCGCGGGCGTTGCTCGTGAGGATCTGTTCATCACCACCAAGCTGTGGAATGACTCCCATCTCCGCGCGGCGGATGCCCTGCAGGAGAGCCTGGAGCACCTGCAGTTGGACTATCTCGACCTGTATCTGATCCACTGGCCGGTTCCTGCAACCGACCATTATATCGATGCGTGGAAGAGCCTGATTGAACTGCAAAAACAGGGGCTGATTAAGAGCATCGGCGTGTGTAACTTTCAGGTGCCTCACCTGCAGCGGCTGATTGATGAAACCGGCGTTGCGCCGGTTATCAACCAGATTGAGCTGCATCCGCTGATGCAGCAGCGTCAGCTGAATGCCTGGAACGCGACGCACAAAATCCAGACCGAGTCCTGGAGCCCGCTGGCACAGGGCGGTGAAGGGGTGTTTGACCAGAAGGTTATCCGTGCTCTGGCGGATAAATACGGCAAGACCCCCGCGCAAATCGTGATTCGCTGGCACCTCGACAGCGGCCTGGTGGTTATCCCGAAATCGGTCACGCCGTCACGCATCGCCGAGAACTTTGCGGTGTGGGATTTCCGTCTGGATAAAGATGAGCTGAGCGAAATTGCGAAGCTGGATCAGGGCAAGCGTTTAGGGCCGGACCCGGACCAGTTTGGTGGTTAAGTTGTATCGAGTACCGGATGGCGGCTACGCCTTATCCGGCCTACAAATCATCGAGTAGGCCTGATAAGCGCAGCGCCATCAGGCATAAAATACCCGGCATTTGCCGGGTATTTTTTTAGCTCAACGAGACGCGGGTTTAGGGCGTTTTTTGATGCCACCAGGCGTCTGGCGCTGATGCGCCACCGGCGTGTGCTTGGTCAGCGCCGGGCGGGTGTTGCGGTTCTGGCGACGCGCTTCGCGCATTTCATCCAACGTCGGCGCAGGCACCAGGCAATCACGACGGCTGCCGATCAGATGCTTTTTGCCCATCGTCTCCAGCGCCGTACGAATCAGCGGCCAGTTAGCCGGATCGTGATAGCGCAGCAGCGCTTTATGCAGACGGCGCTGCTTATCACCTTTCGGGATCACCACGTCTTCACTCTTATAGCCAATTTTACCCAGCGGGTTCTTGCCGGTGTAATACATGGTGGTCGAGTTCGCCAGCGGCGACGGGTAGAAGTTCTGTACCTGGTCCAGACGGAAACGGTGCTGCTTCAGCCACAGCGCCAGGTTAACCATATCTTCATCGCGCGTTCCCGGGTGGGCGGAGATAAAGTACGGGATCAGATACTGCTCTTTACCGGCCTGCTTCGAATAAGTGTCGAAAAGCTCTTTAAAGCGGTGATAGCTGCCCATCCCCGGCTTCATCATTTTCGACAGCGGCCCTTCTTCGGTATGTTCCGGCGCAATCTTCAGATAGCCGCCCACGTGGTGGGTAGCCAGCTCTTTGATATAGCGCGGGTCTTCCACCGCCAGGTCATAACGCACGCCGGAGGCAATCAGGATTTTCTTGATGCCTTTCAGGTCGCGGGCGCGGCGATACAGGTTGATGGTCGGCGTGTGGTCGGTATCCATATGCGAACAGATTTCCGGGTACACGCAGGAGAGACGACGACAGGTCTGCTCCGCACGCGGCGACTTACAGCGCAGCATATACATGTTGGCCGTTGGGCCACCCAGGTCGGAGATAATGCCGGTAAAGCCCGGTACCGTATCGCGAATCGCTTCGATTTCGTTGATGATCGAATCTTCGGAGCGGCTCTGAATAATACGGCCTTCATGCTCGGTGATGGAGCAGAAGGAACAGCCGCCGAAGCAGCCGCGCATGATATTGATAGAGAAACGAATCATATCGTACGCCGGAATACGCGCCTTACCGTATGACGGGTGCGGAACGCGCTGGTACGGCAGCGCAAACACGCTGTCCATCTCTTCGGTGGAGAGTGGAATTGCAGGCGGGTTAATCCAGATATAGCGGTCGCCCTGCTTTTGCATCAGCGCACGGGCGCTGCCCGGGTTTCCTTCGTGGTGCAGAATACGGGAGGCATGGGCGTACAATACCTTGTCGCCTTTAACCTTCTCAAAAGACGGCAGCAGCACGTAGGTTTTCTCCCACGGCTTAGGGCGCGGCGGCTGCACGGTAACGGCTTTGGCTTCCTGTTTTTTCGGTGCTACCGGTTTGTTGTCAGCACACGGCAGATCGTCGCCGTACGGATGCGGAATCGGGTCGATTTTCCCCGGGGTGTCGATGCGGGTTGAGTCGACGCCAGACCAGCCCGGCAGCGCTTCTTTGACGATAATCGCCGTGTTACGCACATCGCGAATCTGCGCGATGGGTTCGCCCGCCGCCAGACGGTGCGCCACTTCAACCAACGGACGCTCACCGTTGCCGAACATCAGCATGTCGGCTTTGGCGTCAATCAGCACCGAACGGCGCACGGTATCGGACCAGTAATCATAGTGCGCGGTACGACGCAGGCTGGCTTCGATGCCGCCGAGAATGACCGGCACATCTTTCCACGCCTCTTTACAGCGCTGGGTATAGACCAGCGTGGCGCGGTCCGGGCGTTTGCCCGCGACGTTGTCTGGGGTATAGGCATCGTCATGGCGCAGCTTGCGGTCTGCGGTGTAGCGGTTGATCATCGAGTCCATGTTGCCCGCGGTGACGCCGAAGAACAGGTTCGGTTTGCCCAGGCGCATAAAGTCGTCTTTGCTGTTCCAGTCCGGCTGAGCAATGATCCCCACGCGGAAGCCCTGCGCTTCCAGCATACGGCCACAAATCGCCATCCCGAAGCTCGGGTGGTCAACGTAGGCGTCGCCGGTTACCAGAATGATGTCGCAGCTATCCCAGCCAAGTTGATCCATCTCTTCACGTGACATCGGCAAAAACGGAGCCGGCCCAAAACAGGCAGCCCAGTACTGCGGCCAGGAGAAAAGGTCGCGATCCGGTTGGATCAGGGAGATAGCGCTCATATTGCTTCCGAAAAATTGGCAAAAAAATAGACAAAGGCCGGGGATTATAAGCCCGATCGCCCTACTAATGAAGTGGGAATTTTTAACGAGGTGTGAGTCCCGGCGTCGCTGCGCTCGGCCGGGATACAAAGACGCCGGGGGTTTTTGATTACGGCGCCGGGTTCACCAGAATCTGTCCGATAGAACCACGGTCGGCAAGCTCCAGCGTCTGGCTGGCGTACTGGAACGGGAAGTGCGGCCATGACGGCTGTGAGTAATAGACCAGCAGCTCTACCTGGCCATCAATCCAGACCGTATCTTTCCAGCCGCGGTCTTCCGGCAGCGGCGTCGCGCCGTTGACGTTACGAATCTGGAACATTACCCCTTCAATATGGAACGACTGCGGCGCATCGGCGCGTACCGTCCAGCGCTCCCAGGTTCCCTGTTGCGCGGTGATATCAATACGCTGCGGGTCCCACAGCTGGCCGTTGATGCCCGGATCGTCGCCCAACAGAATGTCACGGCTGCGAATCGGCGTGCCGCTGAGCACTTCCGTTGGCAGTATGCGCATTGGTAAGTTATCGGTCACTAATGGCAGAAGCCCCGTCGGACGCAGGGTCAGCACTAGAGTTGAGATCAAAATGCTCGATGGTTCAAAGAAGCCGCGAATACGTTCCATGATGCTGGCTGACTCGCCGCAGGTGATCGAGGCTTCGTCACCGTTGGTCATATCGACCAGCACTTCGCGACGTTCGCCCGGTGCCAGGGAGATTTGCGTGGTGGAGACCGGCGCAGGCAGGAAGCCCTGATCGCTGGAAATCACATGCAGCGCACGACCATCGCTCATCCGCAGCGAGTAGCGACGAGAGTTAGAGGCGTTCAGCAGGCGCAGGCGCACCCAGCCGCGTGACACTTCCACGTACGGCCCCTGTACGCCGTTGACCAGCAACGTATCGCCAACAAAGCCACCGCTGCCCGGCTCGTCGTACACCGGCGCGCCAAAGTTATCCAGGCGCTTATCCTGAATGATGACCGGGAAGTCGTCGACGCCGTAGTGGTTAGGGAATGGTAAAGACTTACTAACCTCATCTTCCACCAGCCACATGCCTGCCAGGCCGTTATAGACCTGCTGCGCCATGTGGTTCGGCGTATTGGCCTGATACCACAGCGTTGATGCGCTCTGGCGAATCGGCAGCACCGGCGCCCAGTCGGCATTTGGCGTCATCATACGCGCCGCACCGCCAATCAGCGGCCCCGGCACCTGAAGGCCGCGCACGGTCATGGCGACGTTTTCAGTCAGACGGTTGCTGTAGATGAGTTTGACATCGTCACCCTTCCAGACGCGGATCGTCGGCCCAAGATAGCGACCGTTGACGCCCCAGACGGACGCGCGCGTGCCCTGGGTAAACGACCAGTGCGCACGTTGCAGCGTTAGGAATAGCGGTTGCCCACGGCGAGACTCCAGCAGCGGAGGCACCGGCAATGCGGGCTGCTTCCCTGCGGCTTGAGCCCTCAGCGGCACGGTGCCCGCACAAAGCGCAACGCCCGAAGCCTGAATAAACTGACGCCGACTGAGTGACATATAAGCTCCATCAAAACGAACAAATCAAACGTGGGAAATCATTTTCCCGACAGTAAAACAGCATGTGACGCGAGCGTTCACCCGCGCCATCAGCGGATATTACTTTTTACCGGCAGACTCACGCTGGGCCACTTCCTGGTCCAGCTCGTCGATTTTAGCCTTCATCACTTCACGGCAGTGCTTCGCCAGGTCACGAACCTGATCTTTACCCCACGCGCTGGTGTCGATTGGCTCCAGCATTTCCACAATCACCAGACCATTATTCCAGCGATTGAGTTTAATCTTATTGGAAGTATTCGACACACACACCGGGATAATTGGCACACCGGCGGCGATAGCCGCATGGAACGCACCGGTTTTAAACGGCAGCAGACCACGGCCACGGCTGCGGGTACCTTCCGGGAACATCCAGATGGAAATTTTGCGTTTCTTAAAGGTATCCGCCACTTCCGCAATAGTACTGTGCGCTTTCGCTTTGTTATTACGGTCGATCAGCAGGTTGCCAGTCAGCCAGTACAGCAGACCAAAGAACGGAACCCAAACCAGGCTCTTTTTGCCGACCGTTACGGTTGGCGGCTGGACGATGTTCGCCGCCGTCACCATATCGTAGTTGTTCTGGTGGTTGGCGATATAAATCGCGTTGCCATAGTTCTCCGCGTCAGCCGGTTTGCGGGTTTCAACCTTTAAACCGAACACGGGCGCCATACGGCCAAACATATGGCCAAAGGTGGCGACGTGTTTTGGGTTACGCGGACTGAACAGGCAATAGATGCAGCCAAAGATGCATACCAGGATGCAATAAATGACGACAATAATGACACGTAAAATAAATAGCATAGCGTCCTCTGAACCCTGAACCACTTAGAATGTTACCGATCAGGCGGGTGCCGACAGGATATATACCGGACAGGGCTTTGTTACTTGCAGACCCCTGCAAAGGGGTATTGTTAATCGCAACGGCTGAATTAACAACGGTTTCACGGTAATTTTTCCCCCGCCTGACGACGGGGGAGATGATTACTCTTCGCTGTCACCCGCCGAAGCGCGCCGCGGTGAATCAATCTCAATGCGATCGATTTTTTGCAGGCCACGCATCAGGGTGCCGCGACGACCGCGCTCACCCGTGACTTTTTGCAGCTCTTCCGGGCGCAGTTTGATCTTACGTTTGCCCACGTGGAAGGTCAGCGTACTCTGCGGCGGCAGCACATACAGATGCGCCAGACTATCGACGCCGCTGGCCGCTTCCGCCGCCGGGATGTTAATAATCTTGTTACCCTTACCTTTCGACAGCTGCGGCAGGTCGCTCAGCGGGAACATCAGCATACGGCCCGCCGAGGTGATAGCCAGCAGCATATCGCTCTCGTCTTCGATGACCACCGGCGGCATCACGCGAGCGTTATCCGGCAGGGAAATCAGCGCTTTACCGGCACGGTTACGCGCCACCAGGTCATTGAAGGTACACAGGAAGCCGTAACCCGCATCAGACGCCATCAGCAGCTTGGTATCGTCGCCTTCCATCAGCATGTGCTCAACGGTCGCGCCCGGCGGTAGCGTCAGCTTGCCGGTTAACGGCTCGCCCTGACCGCGCGCGGACGGCAGCGTAATCGGGTCGATGGCGTAGCTGCGACCAGTGGTATCGACAAACACCACCGGCTGGTTGCTCTTGCCTTTCACCGACGATTTCCAGCTATCGCCAGACTTATAGTTCAGCCCCTGAGCGTCGATGTCATGACCTTTCGCACTACCTACCCAGCCCATCTGCGACAGCACGATGGTGACAGGTTCAGACGGCAGCATGTCATGTTCGCTCATTGCTTTCGCTTCTTCGCGTTCATGCAGTGGGGAACGGCGATCGTCACCAAAGGCTTCGGCATCGGCCTGCAGCTCTTTCTTCAGCAGGTTGCTCATCTTGCGTTCGGATGCCAGGATCGACTGCAGATGATCGCGCTCTTTGGCTAAATCATCCTGCTCACCGCGGATCTTCATCTCTTCGAGCTTCGCCAGGTGGCGCAATTTCAGCTCGAGGATCGCTTCCGCCTGGGTTTCGCTGATGCCAAAGCGCGACATCAGCGCCGGCTTCGGCTCATCTTCGTGACGGATAATCTCGATCACTTCATCGATGTTGAGGAACGCCACCAGCAAACCTTCGAGGATATGCAGGCGTTTGAGCACTTTCTCGAGGCGGTAATTCAGACGACGACGTACGGTGTCGCGGCGGAACGCCAGCCATTCTGTGAGGATCTCCAGCAGGTTTTTCACCGCCGGGCGACCATCCAACCCGATCATGTTCAGGTTGATGCGGTAGCTCTTTTCCAGATCGGTGGTGGCGAACAGGTGGTGCATCACCGGTTCCATATCTACGCGGTTGGAGCGCGGCACGATAACCAGACGAGTCGGGTTTTCGTGGTCAGATTCGTCGCGCAGGTCATCGACCATCGGCAGCTTTTTATTGCGCATCTGCGCCGCGATCTGTTCCAGCACCTTAGCGCCGGAAACCTGATGCGGCAGTGCGGTAATCACCACCGCGCCGTCTTCTTTATTCCACACCGCTCGCATGCGCACGGAGCCACGGCCGTTCTGGTAAATTTTGCGGATTTCCGCGCGCGAGGTGATGATTTCTGCCTCGGTCGGGTAGTCCGGGCCCTGAACGATATCCAGCACCTCGTCAAGCGTGGTCTGCGGTTTTTCAATCAGGGTAATCGCGGCTTTCGCCACTTCACGCAGGTTGTGCGGCGGGATGTCCGTCGCCATACCCACGGCGATGCCGGTAGTGCCGTTCAGCAGGATGTTAGGCAGGCGCGCAGGCAGCATTTTCGGCTCCTGCATGGTGCCGTCAAAGTTTGGCACCCAATCAGCCGTGCCCTGCCCCAGCTCGCTTAACAGCAGCTCGGAATATTTCGACAGGCGGGATTCGGTATAACGCATCGCCGCGAACGATTTCGGATCGTCCGGTGCCCCCCAGTTCCCCTGGCCATCGACCAACGGGTAACGGTAAGAGAACGGCTGCGCCATCAGCACCATCGCTTCATAACAGGCGCTATCGCCGTGCGGATGGTACTTACCCAGTACGTCACCGACGGTACGGGCGGATTTTTTAAATTTCGCGGTGGCGTTCAACCCCAGCTCCGACATTGCGTAAACAATGCGGCGCTGCACCGGTTTCAGGCCATCGCCAATAAACGGCAACGCACGGTCCATGATGACGTACATGGAGTAGTTTAAGTAGGCGTTTTCCGTAAATTCATGTAGCGCAAGGCGCTCTGCCATATCGCTCATTAACAGTGGATCCTCAATCTGCATGCTGACCGTTCGGACGGCAATATTGCCGCAGATAATAACCTATCTCACGGTCTGAGTCACAAACCGTGAGATAGGTTGAGAGCGGGTTAACGAAGCGGCAAATAAATATCCGTCAGCAGCGCATGTTCCGGCACCTCATGAACAAAGTTGAGGTACTGGAAAAAGACCGGGAAGTCGCGCGGCGTCTCACCGCTGCCCGGCAGCCACTCGCGGAACAAATACCAGACGCTGTCAGACAGTGAATCCAGCGAGCCCTGATGACGCACCACCGCGCAGCGCCCGCCGGGGATTTCAGCGTTAACCACGCCAAACGCGTTCTCCGGTATCGGTGCTGCGACGCTGCCGCAGATATCAAAGCGAAACTGCTCCGGCGGCGTCGTTTGCGGGTCGTGCCAGGCAATGCCGTAGGTTTGGCTACTTTTCACCGGAGAAAACCCGGTGCTGCGTCGCCATTCAATAAAGGTTACCGCGCTGTCGTTCACCCGATCAGGATGCCCTTGATGGGTCAACATGGCGACGTTGGTATGCGGAAATTCAACGATTTTTACGTCCATTACGTTCTGCTCCTGTAATGCCAGTTTAGGTACGCGTTGGTGCCAGGCCGCCCAGTTTGGTTTTTGGCGGAACTGGCGCGGGCTTTGGCCAAACGCGGTTTTAAAGGCACGAGTGAACGACTCCGGGTTCTGAAACCCGGCATCCAGCGCAATATCGATAACCTTATCCTGCGGGTTAAACGCCAGCCGCCATGAAGCGCGGCGCAGGCGTAACCACTGGATATAGCGATACAGCGGCAGGCCGCTCCAGGCGGTAAATTGCCGATGGAAATGAAATGGCGAACTGTGCGCCATCCGGCTTAACGCCTCAAGCGAGAGAGGCTCATCCAGATGACGCTCAATGTGGTCGCAAACGCGCCGCAGGCGTTCGGAATAAGCCGCGCTTAATAAGTCACTCATCACTGCCTCCTTGCGGGACATTCTGCCCACCTGGCCGCAGTGAATCCTGACCGATCTTGCGCAGCTCTGGGGGATTACGGATTCACTTTGCGGATCTGCTTCACGTCGATTTCAACGGAGTTCCAGTCTTTATCCACTTCGCCCTGGATTTCAACCACATCCTGCGGGGTGATGGTCTGGCCGTTCCAGCGTTTGTGGTCAATATCCACGTTTACGGTGCCGCTGGCATCTTTAAAAATATACAGATCGTCAGAGACGCGCTCGATAATATTCCCACGAAGCGTGACCCAGGTGTCATCCCGCATGGTTTTGGCGTTCGCCGCGGTGGTCACGGTGCCGTTAGGGCCAACGAAGCCGCCGGCCTGCGTCGTCGTGGTAGACGGGCCGGAAAATCCGCCCTGAGTGGCAGCCAATGCCGGTGCAGAAGCCAGAGCAAGGATAGCGGCGATAGCAGCAAGTTTCTTCATGATGTGTTCTCCCTTTTGTGTTGTATGGGGACTATTACACCCGCCATTTCTTAACAACTTCTTAAGGGGAAAAAAGATTTATTTTTGCTGTACAGTAACCGCAAGGGCGCGGTTTACTTGGCATACAGAGCAGCAGGCAAGGAGCAGCAGATGCGCATTTTATTAGTGGAAGATGACAAGCTTATCGGCGACGGCATCAAAACCGGGCTCGGCAAAATGGGCTTCAGCATTGACTGGTTTACCCGCGGTGAAGAGGGCAAAATTGCGCTCTATAGCGCCCCGTACGATGCGGTGATCCTGGATCTCACCCTGCCCGGCATCGACGGGTTGGACATTCTGCGCGAGTGGCGCGAAAAATCTCGCCGCGAACCGGTGCTCATTCTTACCGCCCGCGATGCGCTGAGCCAGCGCGTAGAAGGGCTGCGCTTAGGCGCTGACGACTACCTCTGCAAACCGTTCGCGCTGATTGAAGTCGCCGCCCGACTGGAAGCGCTGATTCGCCGCGCCCACGGCCAACCGAGCAGCGTGCTGCGCCACGGCGAGGTGGAGCTTGACCCAAACCATCTGACCGCCACGTTTAAAAACGAGCCGCTGATACTGAAGCCGAAAGAGTTTGCCCTGCTGGAGCTGCTGCTGCGCAACGCCGGGCGAGTACTGCCGCGTAAGCTCATCGAAGAGAAGCTTTACAGCTGGGATGAAGAGGTCACCAGCAACGCCATTGAAGTACACGTCCACCATCTGCGCCGCAAGCTCGGCAGCCCGTTTATTCGTACCGTCCACGGTATCGGCTACACGTTGGGTGACCAATGAACCTATTCCGCCGCCTGAGTCTGCGCGTTCGCCTGACGCTGCTGTTTATGCTGCTCTCCGCCGTGGCCTGGTGTTTTGCCAGCGTCATCGCCTGGAAGCAAACCACCGATAAGCTGGACAAGCTGTTTGATACCCAGCAAATGCTGTTTGCCAAACGCATCAGCGCGATGGATTTCGCCGACCTGCCGACGTCCCGCCAGTGGATTCGCGCGCCTAAGAAGGTTAAACACGGGCATCTTGATGAAGACGCGCTGGCGTTCGCCATCTATACCGTCGACGGCAAAATGGTGCTGCACGACGGCGAGAACGGACCGTTCATTCCCTATCACTACCGCCGGGAAGGCTTTGACGACGGTCACTTGAGCAACGATGACGATAGCTGGCGATTTCTGTGGCTGACTACCGCCGATAAAAAATACCGGATCGTAGTCGGCCAGGAGTGGGACTACCGTCAGGAGATGGCGCTGGACATCATCACCGGCCAGCTAACGCCGTGGCTGGTTGCCCTACCGGTGACCTTTTTACTGCTGATTCTGTTGATTAGCCGCGAGCTAGCGCCGCTCAAAAAATTAACCCGCACCCTGCGCCAGCGCCACCCAGACTCCGGCGAGCCGCTGGATACCCAGGGCGTGCCGAACGAAGTGCGCCCAATGCTGGATGCGCTGAATCTACTGTTCCGCAAAACCCACGATATGATGACTCGCGAGCGGCGCTTCACCTCCGATGCCGCCCATGAACTGCGCAGCCCGCTCACCGCATTGCGGGTGCAGGCCGAAGTAGCACAGCTGTCGCAGGACGATCCGCAAAGCCAGCAAAAAGCGCTGATGCAGCTGCACGCGGGTATCGACCGCGCCACTCGCCTGGTCGAGCAACTGTTGACGCTTTCCCGCCTTGATTCGTTAGAACAACTCGCCGATGTGCAGACGGTGAATCTTGGCGATCTGCTGCAATCCTCGGTAATGGATATCTATCACGCCGCGCAAAAGGCGGGCATTGAAATTCGCCTGCACCTGAACGCGCGGCAGGTTACCCGCACCGCCCAGCCGCTGCTGATGAGCCTGCTGGTGCGTAATCTGCTGGATAACGCCGTGCGCTACAGCCCGTCGGGTAGCGTCGTTGACGTCACGCTGGACAGCCACGGCTTCAGCGTTCGCGATAACGGGCCAGGCATTCAGCCGGATGCGCTGGCACGCATCGGCGAGCGCTTCTATCGCCCGCCGGGGCAGGATGAAACCGGCAGCGGACTTGGTCTGTCGATTGTTCAGCGGATTGCGACGCTGCATGGGATGGCGGCGACGTTTGCTAACGCGGTTAAAGGTGGGTTTGAAGCCTCAGTAAAATGGTAGCTGGCGCGGATAAAGGAGATATCAGAATACCCTCTATCCGCACAGAGAGTTTATATACAAAATATATTGCGCCCCCAAAAAACCCACCAACCCGCGCAAAGACAGGCCAATACAGCAAAAAAATTCAGCCAGACCCCAAACCAATTCCTCGTATACAGTTTTCGGAGAAGAATAATAACAAGCGGTGTAAGTATGATAAAAGCCGAAAAACAGGCTTGGAGGATACGATCATATCCTGATGTTTTTGGAATGCTACAAACGGTATCGCCGGGTGCCATCATCCAGCTATATTTATTAAATGCAAAGAATGTATTCATTAGCCAATAAGCCAGGATGATATATATGAATACTTCAAATATGGATATTAACCGTTCTTTTGACATATATGGCTACTCTTTAAGCAATATTCTAATGTGTGGTCTTATTTCTAGCAGTCTCATTCCATAAGATATAAAACTATAATCATCTGTACCTTTCTGCGGTACATTTTTTATTAACTGAAGAAAATCGCCCAATTTCCGCTGGACACCTCGATTATATCGAATACCCGTCATTATGTACTGTTCATCAGTCATATAGAGCGATGCTGAGTCGGGATAGTCATACAAAAAAAGATCTCGTAAATAAGTTGCAGATACCTGAAGGTTAAAATCATCTTCCATTAGGCAAGTTGCTAACTCTAACTGATCCCGGGTTGTCAACTCTGCGGGATCAAGGCCCAACGTAACGGCTGCCACTCGTATCTGTACAGCAACAGAGCCAAATGAGGTGGCCTCCTTCGGTTTTCCTAACCATGGGAACATCCTTTTAGCCTCAAAAAACTGGAATTTAAAATTTTCTGGCATTCCTCCTGACTCAATCCAGGCCACACCACCAAGTAAGTCAGGCCGAATACCGGCTACATTTGCATAATGAATGATTTTATCCCTATTATACTGCACATATGCGTCCTTGTAGGCATTCAAATAAAATCCCCCTGAACGTCCTTTTACGTCATTTCGCCCCAACTTCCAAAACAGAACATCAATTTCATCCCACTTACGAAATTTAGCTTCAGAGACAGAACAGAAACGGTTTCTTATCACCATGTTGTTTTTCATCGTTAGAAAATCCGCTCATTCCAAAAACTGTATGATTCCGTACCCGCTGATAAATGTTTCCAGGTAATATTCTCATAGTTCAGAATAACAACCTCTTCGGGTTGATTACCGGCATGATTAAGTACATGAGGGTAACACGATGATATGTTAGATAAGTGAGCCTTTTGTAACTCAACCGTATAAAATCTTTCAATACCACCATTCCGAATTGTTCTATAAAAGTTGAATACGACAGATAATGCTTCATTTGCTGAAATTGCAGAATTTAACAAAGGAGATGACTTATCGATGGGTTTGTAGAACTTCACCGGATGGTGAGTAACATTACGCTCTCGGCTTATGGAATGATCGAATTGCAGAACAAAAATCTCATCTACATGGTTTATTTGATACTTATTACCAATAGAATCAGAAGTTCCACAACCTGCTGAAATTAGACCTTGTTTTTCACCTGTAATCGATGCATATATTATATTTGCCATGATTAACCTCATGAATTATCAGTTTTGAATAGCTTATCCCGTCTCAGCAATTAAAAAGGGTTCAAGCCTGTCATTTACTCATAATTCAGAAATTATTTACCCCATTCGTGTAATGGCTTAAACGCTCAAACCATTATTGCTAATTCAGCAAAAGACTTTGCACATTTTGCACATTTAATCGTTACAGCAAGGCGAGTATCATGCCCCTCAAAAGCCAACTTTTGAGGATTCATCATGGGCAACATCCTGATTATCAACGGTGCGAAGAAATTCGGCCATTCTAACGGCCAACTGAACGACACCATGACTGAAGTCGCGGAGACCTTCCTGCGCGACCTCGGGCATGATGTTAAAGTGGTTCGCGCCGACAGCGATTATGACGTAAAAGCCGAAGTCCAAAACTTCCTGTGGGCCGACACCGTTATCTGGCAGATGCCGGGCTGGTGGATGGGCGCGCCATGGACCGTTAAAAAATATATCGATGACGTGTTCACCGAAGGCCACGGTTCTCTGTACGCCAGCGATGGCCGTACCCGCTCCGACGCCAGCAAAAAATATGGTTCCGGCGGTCTGATCCAGGGCAAAACCTATATGCTGTCCCTGACCTGGAACGCCCCAATGGAAGCATTTACCGATAAAGAGCAGTTCTTCCACGGCGTGGGCGTTGACGGCGTTTACCTGCCGTTCCACAAAGCCAACCAGTTCCTGGGAATGGAAGCACTGCCGACCTTTATCGCCAACGACGTGATTAAAATGCCTGACATTCCACGTTACGTTGCAGAATACCGCGAGCATCTTGCGAAGATTTTTGGTTAACTGGTAACCTGGAATTAGAAGGAGTTAATCATGTTGACAGTTATTGCTGAAATCCGTACTCGTCCGGGCCAACATCATCGTCAGGCGGTACTGGAACAGTTCACCAAAATTATCCCAACCGTACTGAAAGAAGACGGCTGCCACGGCTACGCGCCGATGGTGGACCACGCCGCAGGCGTGAGCTTCCAGACCACAGCACCAGATTCCATCGTGATGGTTGAAGTGTGGGAAAGCGTAGCGCACCTTGAAGCGCACCTGCAGACGCCGCACATGAAAGCCTGGAGCGAAGCAGTGAAAGGCGACGTGTTGGATACGACGATTCGTATTCTGGAAGCGGGCGTTTAATCCTCCGAGTGTCGTAGTAGGCCGGATAAGACGGAACGTCGCCATCCGGCATTCGCGCAGCACCATGCCTGATGGCGCTGCGCTTATCAGGCCTACCGTTCCGTAGGCCTGTTTTATCTACCAGTAGAGCTTCCAACTCTGCGTCATGCGCACCAGCGCTTCCACATAGAAATAATCCCCCCAGCTACAGCACTCATCCACACCTTTATCGCTGGCGAAGTGATACACCGAGTGTTTCAGCACGCCGGTACCCGGCTCGTCCATGCCCATCAAATAATGTTTCGACAGCGACGACATAATGCCCATCGCCCACTGCTGATAGCGCTCGCGATCCGGATCGGTGGTCGGCAGATGCTTCACCAGTTCCAGCAAGCCGCACACCGCAATCGCCGCCGAGGATGAATCCCGCAGCGCGTCGGTGCCCACCAACGCCAGATCCCAGTGGCATACGTGGTCTTCCGGCAGGCGATTGAGGAAGTAGTTCGCCAGCTTTTTCGACAGGCTAATCAGTTCTTTATCGCCGGTATAGAGGAAGCTCAGCATGAAACCGTAAATGCCCCACGCCTGACCGCGCGACCAGCAGGAATCATCCGCATAGCCCTGCTGCGTTTTGCCAAAGCGCGGCGCGCCGGTCTGCACGTCCATATAGTAGGTGTGGTAAGTCGAGGCATCTTCACGCACCAGATACTTCGCCGACTGGCGCACGTGGGCACGTGCGGCATCGGCGAATCTTGGATCGCCGGTTTGTTCAGTGGCCCAGTAGAGCAGCGGCAGGTTCATGGTGCAGTCGATAATCATGCGCCCCGCCTGCTCCGGGTCAGTCAGTACGCCCCAGGCCTGGATAATTTCCGCTTTACGATGGAAGCGCTCCAGCAGCGCTTCCGCTGCCTGCAAAGAGAAGCCGCGCGCATCGCGATTGCCGGTCAAGCGCCACGCTGACACGCAGGAAAGCGTGTACAGGAAGCCCAGGTCATGCGTGTTGGTGTCGCAGCGGCCCGCAATACGCAGGCCGAACGAGCGCACGTGTTTTTCCGCCAACGCCCGGTATTTCTCTTCACCGGTCATCTCCCAGGCCAGCCACAGCTGCCCGGTCCAGAAGCTGGTCGTCCACTCGACATTTTCGGTGAGCGGATAATAGCCGTCCACGCAGGCTTCACCCGGGAATTTATCACCGAAATCCGTTAAATGACGGCTAATCAGCTTAAGGACGTGGCTACGCGCCGAGCACAGCTCATCGTTAAACGTCTGAAGATTAACGGGTGCACCCGGAAATTCGCGCAGGGTTTCCTCAACGATAGGGTTTAACATATTCGGTTCCTTCATTCAGTAAGGCTTATTTAGAAATACCATTTTCAGCGACATCAAGTGCAGGCTGGCGATGATTCTGACGTTTACAGGCGGATAAAGTGAATGCGGACACCAGCGTAAAGAACAGCGCAATTCCGCCCATGATAATATAAGTCTTTTCAAATCCGATGTGGTCGTATAATAAACCTGCCGGGGAAGAGACCACCACGTTGCCAATATACAACATGGCCTGATAACCCAATAAATACATGGTGGCATTGACGCGTTTATCGAAATGCTCGGCAATATATTTAAAGACCGATACCAGCAGCAGACAAATTTCCAGGCCGTACAGCGGTTTAATAACCGAAATCAACAGATGTGAGTCGCACAGGCCGGAAATCACCAGGCGAGCACCAACGAGCGCCCCTACAATGATCAGGCCGCGTTTTGCGCCAATATAGTTAACGAACATCGGCATAAAGATGTACATCACGAACTCGGTGCCGGACTGCACGGTCCCCAGTAGACCGAAGATAGTGTTACCTTCGTGCACATCGCTAAAGAAGGTGACGAAGTAGCGTGAGAACTGCTGCTCAGCTACAAACATCATCCACGCTACGCCTGCCACATACAGGCAGAAAGCCCAGAACTTGCCGCTTTTCAGCAGATCGAACACGTCTTTCAGGACAATCTTATCCTTAGAGATAACCGCGCTGGCGTTGCTGGTTTCAGTATCCACTTTCAGGCTAATCAACACCGCCAGCATGACCAGCGATGCCACGCTGCCGAGAATAAAGTTGTAGGCCGGGGAGATATTAAACAGCAGGCCGGAGAACGACGACGCCACCGCCCAGCCGAGCGAGCCCCACATACGAATCTGACCAAACTCCATGCTATTCAGACGGCTGTAGCGATCGGCATAGGATTCACAGGCCGCCACGCCGGCATACCACGCGAAGCTCAGATAAATAGCACCAACAATAATCCCCACGGTGGTGTAGGAGAGCAACAGCGGCTGGTAGACATAAATAAAGAATGGCGCCATCAGGGCGGACATTACCACCACAAAATAGAGCAGATATTTACTCATCCCTATTTTATCGAGGATGTAACCGTAAATCGGTTTAAGAATAACGGAGAATATGCCGTTTACGGCAAACACGGTACCAATTACCGCACCGCTGAGTTCTGCTTTTTGTCCAAGCCAGATGGCAAATAAACCAATACTGGCTGACCAGGTAAAGAAATATAAAAAGATAAATGAACTTATTTTGTAATATTCCAGCCTGTTTGTTGACGATAGTTTTTCCATACGGTCCTCGACAAGACGATGTAGGGGTACAAACTCTGCATCATGGTGATACAGAGTTTGTCAGGAGGTATTCCGGTTTAATGTTTTATCCGGGTATTTAAAAATTCAGCGTTGTTATTTTTCCACTGACGTTATCCGTCACGTTCAGCGTATTATTTTCAATATGCAGCGTTGGCAATGCTGGCAACAGCATATTGCGGTTACCGCTTGCCACCACGGCGCAGCATAGCCAGTGTTCACCGGGTGCTATCTCACCCGTTAACGTTGGGATCGCCGCGCACTCGGCAAACATCACGCTGCTGTTCGGCGGGGTAATGACGCTATCGGCAACGCGAACGGGTTGAGGCGAGAGATCCACCACCGCACTCACGCCGTTGGCCGCGTTCACCAGGCTCTGATGCACGGTTAGCTCCGCCTCGGCTTTCATCACCGCAAATCCCCCTTCTACCGTCTGTAGGCGACGCGCCGAATTCACGCGGTGAACGCGAACGTGCCAATCGCCGCATGGGATAAGCCAGGTATCCACCTGCACGTCGTGCCACGGCAGCCAGCGTGAGTAAATCGCGCCATCCAGCATCTCAACGCTCTCGCATTCGCGGCGACCGCGCCAGTAGTTGTCGTTATCCGACAGCAGCAGCATCGAGTCACAGGCCGCGTGCTTAATACCGTAACGTCCCCGCTCGATGGTGAAGCCAAAGCGCGTGGAGTAGGCAAATTTGGTGTACTTGGCCTCGGTGTTGACGTAGTTGTTCAGCTCAAGCTGACCGGAAGTGAGCATCACCACATGCTGCGAGTTGTCGCTGTGCTGCAAAATTTGCTGGGCGGGTACAATCGCATGCACCGGTGCCAGACTCGGCAGCGGCAGCTCTTTCGCCTGCCAGAAAGCGTGGGTTTCCGGCAGCGCCATGATCAGGAATACCTTCAGCGCCCAGTACGGCGAGCCCGGCGAGTTGTAGTCCTCGCACATCGCCAGATTCGGGTAGGCAAAGCCCAGCGTCAGGATGCCATCGCGGTCAAAAATCGGCTGTTCAAGCCACCAGCGCAGGTGACGCAAGATAATGCCTTTCACCACGCCCGGTGGGAACACGTCGAGCCCGGCGAAGGCCACGCCGCTCCAGAAAGCGACCATCGCAAAGCGGTAGGTCAGGCTGCGGCCAAACGGTACAGATGCTCCGTCGGCAGCGGAAAGATAGATAAAATCTTTGGCAAACAGGCAGGCGCGTTCACGCAGCGTCGCGGCGCGCGCTGGGTCATCCTCCGCGTTCAGCGTGGCATAAATCAGGCCGTAAAAGTGGAACGCCATCGAGATGTAGTAATCCTTCGGACGCCCCGGACCATCGGAGTACCAGCCTCCGCCCAGATAGTAGGCTTCCATCATCGTAAAGCGGCGGTCGATAGCGGCCTGGTCATACGGCAGTCCGGCACGCTTAAAACCCAGCTGCACGATAATCGCGAAGTAGTTCCAGTTGCTGTCCGGCATCTGGGCATCGGTGATTTGGTTCAACCAACGGTGCAGGTTTTCAAGCTCGGCGGCGCTAAAGTGACAAGTCAACTTGTCCTGCAACAGCGCCAGACCGAGTCCGTAGGCCGCCATCTCAACCAGACGCTGGTCGTACGGCCCGGTTTCGCCCCAGTAGGACGGGCTTTGCGGGTCGGTACCCAATTTAATCGCCGTGAGGTACTTATCGCTAAACGGCAGCGTTTCGCCCCCAGCCAGCAGCGGGAACAGGCCCCAAAGCGCTCTCGATAAGCCCTCCATTTCCGCGATATCCGTGCTGTAGTGCGCGCAGGTTTTCCCCAGCGAGAACTGTGCAACGTTGGCGGGAAACTGTTTATCGAGAGCGCTCAGCATCGCCGTTAGCGTATCCGCTACGTCCTGTCGTGATGACAATATTTTTGATATTTCCGCCACTGTCCTGACCCCTAATTTAACCATCCTCGAAAGTGGCTAAAGCATAGAGAATCGGGGTAGCGTAGAAATGTTAACCCGGTCACAACTGATACTATTCAATGAACCGCCGCTTGATAAAATTTAAAACAGTGGTTTAGTAGTAAGATTAACCCGGCAAAAATTTAAAATTATTGCACATGACTTCGTCCTGGAACGCCGAACATCTGGAGCTGATCACGCTAAATGACGCGGTGGCGTCGTTTAGTCGCCTTTTTGCCAATACCGTACGCTATCAGCACTGGCATCAGTGTCTGGAAATTCTCTATGTCGAAGAAGGGTTTGGCGTGGTGATCGTCGATAATCGCCAGTACACCATGCGCCCCGGCAGGCTCTTTTTCTTCCCGCCGTTCACGCTGCATAAAATCATGGTCGATGAGAAAGCGCAGGATAGTTACCGGCGGACGATTATCCATGTCGATCAGCACGCCATCGCAACGCTGCTGCGCCACTTTCCGGAGAATCATCGCCGCCTACAGGCGCTCTCGGCTCGCGGCCGCCCGGCATTCGTGGCGGATTTAGCCGACCAGCACGCGCACATTGATCACCTGTTCAGCCTGTATGCCTCTATGTCCCACGCCTCCGGGCTCAGCACCGAACAAATCACCTGCATGCTGATGACGCTGTTCAATATGCTGCCGCCTGCGCAGGAAAAAATGCCGGAAGCCGCGCGCGGTATCGCCAGTTCCGTCATGTTCTGGATTGAGGAAAACTATCGGCAGAAGTTCAGCCTCGATGCGCTGGCGCAGGAGTTGGGGAAATCTCGCAGCTATCTGTCGCGCCGCTTTCACGCTGAGACGGGCGAGAATATTCACGATTATCTCAACACCATCCGATTGCGGCGAGCCTGCGAGCTGCTGCTGCACAGCGCGCTGCCGGTAAGTGAGATTGCGGGTCAAGTGGGCTTTTCTGAGGTGACCTACTT
This sequence comes from uncultured Kluyvera sp., assembly GCF_902485085.1. Lineage (NCBI taxonomy): Bacteria > Pseudomonadati > Pseudomonadota > Gammaproteobacteria > Enterobacterales > Enterobacteriaceae > Kluyvera > uncultured Kluyvera sp. The sequence goes on along the minus strand of NZ_CABTJS010000097.1, from coordinate 25,889 downwards.
TATTAGCTCATTTAAAAAGGGGATCGGTGAGACCCCCTTACAGTATCGAAAAAATCACGTCGCCCGGGCCTAGTGGAAACGTCCCGGCAGCCACAGAGAAATCATCGGAATATAGGTGATGGCAACCAGCACCAGGAACAGTACGCAGTAGAACGGGATCATCGCCTTCACTACCGTTTCAATTTTCTGCCCGCTGACGGCGCTCGCCACAAACAGCACAGAGCCAACCGGCGGCGTGATGAGGCCAATCCCCAGGTTCATCATCATGATGATGCCGAAGTGCACCGGATCGATTCCCAGCGCGACCACCACCGGCAGCAGAATCGGCGTCAGGATCAGAATCAGCGGCGCCATATCCATCAGACAGCCTAACAGCAGTAACATAATGTTGATAATCAACAGGATGACGTACTTATTGTCCGACAGCGACAGCAGCGCGGCGGAAATCTCCTGCGGCAGCCCCACCAGCGTCATCACCGAGCCAAAAGCGGCGGCGAAGGCAATCAGCACCATCACCATAGTGACGGTTTTGATAGTGCGGTGAATCAGCTTCGGGAAGTCCTTAAGCTTATATTCGCGATAAACAAAGAAGGTCACGAACATGGCCCAGATACACGCAATAGCACCCGACTCCGTTGGCGTAAAGAAACCGGAGAGAATGCCGCCGGAGATGATCACAATAGTCACCAGCCCCCAGATGGCATCCGAGGCTATCTTTATCTTGCGCTTCAGTTCAACGCGTTCTTCTTTCGGGTAGTTATTTTTACGTGCGGCAATCAGACACATGACGATAAGCGTCACGCACAGCACCAGCGTCGGGATGATCCCGGCAAGGAACATCGCCGGAATGGTCACCGCCGCCGTGTTCGCCACGATAGCAAACAGCACCGAGTTATGACTCGGCGGCACGAGGATCGCTTGTACCGAGGCGCTGGCGGTCAGCACCGCGCCGAATGAGCGCGGGTAACCTTTACGCTCCATTTCCGGGATCAATACCGATCCGATCGAGGCGGTATCCGCCACCGATGACCCGGAGATGGCGCCAAACAGCGTCGAAGCGAGAATATTCACCAGCGACAAGCCACCGCGTATCCAGCCCACAAATAAGCCGGCAAAGTCCACCAGCCGCCGTGCCATACCGCCTTCCGCCATTATCGCGCCGGCAAAAACGAAGAACGGAATCGTCAGCAGGTTAACGTTATCGGTACTGTGGAAAATGGTGATGATAAGCCCGTCGAGGGAGAAATCAGCGAAGGCAGTGACCACAACCGCGGTCAAGCCAACGGCGTAGGCAACCGGCATACCAATCGCCATTAACGTCACGAAGGTGACGACAAAAATAATCAGCGTTAAGTCCATTATTCTCGCTCCTTAGTGGCCGACTTTCGGCGAGCCAAACTGCACCAGCTCACGATGCGTTTGCGGGCCGCACAGCAGTTTTTCAACCACGAACAGCAGCGTAAAGAACGAGCCCAGCGGAATTGGCAGATGGGTTATCCCGGAGGTTAAAAACGGCAAAGACGGCACCACATCTTCCCAGGCATCCATACAACCGATGATCCCCCAGCGGATGATAAACAGACAGGTCACGAGCATCGCCAGATCGACAAACACCGCCAGCCCTTTTTTCATCAATGGGTTGATATGATCGACCAGCATAGTGATCGCGATATGACTCCCGGCCCGATAGGCCGCCGCGGCCCCCACGAAAGAGAAAGTGATCATACAGATCTGAGATAAAGGCTCCGGCCAACTGGTTGATGCGTGTGGCAGAAAGCTCATCCACTCGGGAAAGTCGGGACGGAAGCGGGCATAGATCCCCACCAGATAAATAAACGTCATAAATAACAGGCTGATCCCTGACAGCCAGATACAGAGCCGATATACAGCATCCATCGCCAGGACATAGTAATTTTTCATTGTTATCCCCAGATCAAAACGGGCAGACCAACCCACGCTGGCCCGCCGCTAAGTGGATTATTTGGTGTCCTGAATTTGCTGCATTAAGTCGCTGAACTGCTTGCCGTATTTCTCGCGAACCGGTGCAGTGGCATCAACAAATGGCTTTTTGTCTACCGGAAGGAATTTGACGCCCTGGCTTTGCAGACGCTGTTTGGATTTCTCCACGTACTCCGCCCACAGCACACGCTCTTCCGCCTGGGCTTCTTTTGCCAGCTTCATGATCAACGCCTGATCGTCCGCCGAGAGTTTGCTCCATTTACGCTTCGAGAAGGCAAGGACTTCCGGGATCATAAAGTGTTCGGTGAGATCGAAATATTTGGTCCCGGCCACCACGTAGTTTTCGGTATCAAAGGTCGGTTCGTTGTTTTCCGCAGCGTCGATCACCCCGGTTTGCAGGCTGGCAAAGACATCGCCGACCGGCAGGACGATCGGGTTCGCACCCAGCGCTTTAAAGGTATCGAGACCGATTGGGTTGTTTTGCAGACGGATCTTCACCCCTTTCAGATCGTCGAGGCTGGTGATCGGCTTTTTGGTGATCAGGCTGCGCGAGCCCGCGTCCATCCAGCCAAGGAAGACCAGGCCAAGGTTGCTGTCGGAGATCTCTTTGGCCAGCGTGTTGCCAATATCGCCATCCAGCACTTTGTGCTGATGATCGGTATCGCGGAACACAAACGGCATGTTGAAGACGCTCACCTGAGGAAGGATGCCACCGACCGGGGCCATGGAAACACGCAGAATATCGATAGCGCCCGCACGGGTTTTCTCGAGCGTAGTGCTCTCGTCACCCATCTGCCCGCTTGGGAACATACGGATGGACAGTCGCCCGTCGGTTTGTTGGCTGAGTTTTTCACCCATGTGAATCACCGCCGCCGTAGTCGGATAGTCAGCCGGGTGTACATCTGAAGCGATGAACACCGTTTTTGCCATCGCCGCCGCAGACCCCATCAGTAACGAGAAAGATAAAACGCTTACTGCTAGTTTTGTTCTTAACATAGACGATTCTCTTTTGATTAAAGATAAAATTCACCATGCGAATCAATTGCCAGCACAGATTGACGTCCATGTTCAGAAGTATGTTTTATATCCAGCGGAAGAATATGGTAGAAGTCATACAACTAAAATGTGACCTGTCATACCAAATTTTAAAATGGCATTTCAGAAAGCGTAGAAATTAGAATTGAATCGATTAATTAAGCGGCGGTTCTGACAATAAAAAAGGAGACGCAAGCGTCTCCTTTTTTATTGTAGGCCGGGTAAGCGAAGCGCCACCCGGCAATTTATCAGGCTTCCAGCTCCGCCATGTCGCCTTTTTCCTGCAGCCAGTTACGACGGTCTTCCGAACGCTTCTTGGCCAGCAGCATGTCCATGGTGGCATCGGTCTGCTGCTCATCTTCATCAGTGATGTACAGCTGCACCAGACGGCGGGTATTCGGATCAAGCGTGGTTTCGCGCAGCTGCATCGGGTTCATTTCACCCAGACCTTTAAAGCGCTGTACGTTCGGCTTGCCTTTCTTGCGCTTGAGCTGCTCCAGCACGCCCGCTTTTTCCTCTTCGGTCAGGGCGTAATACACCTCTTTGCCCAGATCGATACGGTACAGCGGCGGCAGCGCCACGTAGACGTGACCTTCTTTCACCAGCGCACGGAAGTGCTTCACAAACAGCGCGCACAGCAGCGTCGCGATGTGCAGGCCATCGGAGTCCGCATCCGCGAGGATACAGATCTTGCCGTAGCGCAGCTGGCTGAGATCCGAACTGTCCGGATCGATACCGATCGCCACGGAAATATCGTGCACCTCCTGCGAGGCCAGCACTTCATCAGAAGAGACTTCCCAGGTGTTGAGGATCTTACCTTTGAGCGGCATGATCGCCTGATATTCACGATCGCGCGCCTGTTTGGCAGAACCGCCTGCGGAGTCACCTTCGACGAGGAACAGTTCGGTGCGAGCGAGATCCTGCGCGGTACAGTCGGCCAGTTTACCCGGCAGCGCCGGGCCGCTGGTGAGCTTTTTACGCACCACTTTTTTCGCCGCGCGCAAACGACGCTGGGCGCTAGAGATAGCCATTTCGGCCAGCAGTTCAGCGGCCTGAACGTTCTGGTTCAGCCACAGGCTGAAGGCATCTTTCACCACGCCGGAGACAAACGCCGCACACTGACGGGAAGAGAGACGCTCTTTCGTCTGCCCGGCGAACTGTGGATCCTGCATTTTCACCGACAGCACGTAGGCGCAGCGGTCCCAGATATCTTCCGCCGACAGCTTCACGCCGCGCGGAAGAATATTGCGGTATTCGCAGAACTCGCGCATTGCGTCGAGCAGGCCCTGACGCAGACCGTTAACGTGCGTCCCGCCCTGCATGGTCGGGATCAGGTTGACGTAGCTTTCGGTCAGCAGTTCGCCGCCTTCCGGCAGCCACAGCAGCGCCCAGTCGACCGCTTCAGTATCGCCGGAGAAGTTACCAACAAACGGTTTTTCCGGCAGCAGCGGCAGGCCATTCACGGCTTCGCAGAGATAGTCGTTCAGACCGTCGGCATAGCACCAGGTCTGTTCGGTGTCGTTTACTTTGTCTTTAAAGACGATTTCAACGCCGGGGCAGAGTACCGCTTTCGCTTTCAGCAGGTGGCTTAAGCGGGAAACGGAAAAACGCGGGCTGTCGAAGAAGCTTTCATCCGGCCAGAAGTGGACGCTGGTCCCGGTATTGCGTTTGCCGCAGGTACCGGTCACGTGCAGGTCTTCAACCTTGTCGCCGTTTTCAAAGGCAATGGTGTAGATCTGACCATCGCGGCGTACGTTCACCTCAACGCGCTTTGACAGGGCGTTAACCACCGAGATCCCCACGCCGTGCAGGCCGCCGGAGAACTGGTAGTTTTTGTTGGAGAACTTACCGCCCGCGTGCAGACGGCAGAGGATCAGCTCAACGGCGGGCACGCCCTCTTCCGGGTGGATATCGACGGGCATGCCGCGGCCGTCGTCAATCACTTCCAGTGACTGATCGGCATGAAGAATAACCTCAACACGCTTTGCGTGCCCGGCAAGCGCTTCATCCACACTGTTATCAATCACTTCCTGACCAAGGTGGTTAGGACGTGTGGTATCTGTGTACATCCCCGGGCGGCGGCGAACCGGCTCAAGCCCGGTGAGTACCTCAATGGCATCAGCGTTATAAGAAGATTGCGTCATGATCTATTCGTAGGTAGTTGGCGTTGCTTAATGCAACCCCAGGAAATCGATAATCTGTGTGAAGTGATCTTCAAAGCCGGTAAATGCGTGATTACCGCCCTCCTCTACCGTTTGTCGGCAGGAGGCGAAATAGTCCACGGCCTGGCGGTAATCAAGCACTTCGTCGCCGGTCTGCTGAAGCAACCAGATAAGATCCGGCGCCTCCAGTGGGTCAATTTGCATGACTTTGAGATCGTAAATATGGCGTGACTCTAGCACATATTGCTGCCCGGTGTAGGGATTCTCGTTCGGGCCGAGGAAATTCACCAGCAGCTCGAACGGGCGTATCGCCGGGTTCACGACCACGGCTGGCAGCATGTAGCATTGAGACAGCCAGGTGGCGTAATAACCGCCCAGAGATGACCCCACAATGCCCAGCGGCTCACCGCCATATTCCAGCACCAACGCTTCAAGCATCTCCGCCGCTTCCGCCGGGTAAGCCGGTAGCTGGGGAATAACCATGTTCACGTCGGGATAGTGCTCCGCCAGCCACTGCTTAAGCGCAGTAGCCTTGGCAGACCATGGAGAACTGTTGAATCCGTGCAGATAAAGAAGCGTCGCCATCAATAGCCTTCAGATGTGGTATCAGGATGGAATTCGCACCCGGCAAGACGGCAAACTTCGGTGGTTAATGAACCATCGGCATGCAGCTCCAGCCAGCGCCATCCAGGGGAAACGGTATCCAGCGTGAAGTTGGCGCAGTGCGGCTTAAACTGCACGCAGGTTGATGGCGTCGCCATGATACGACGGCCATTCCAGTCAACGTCGAGCTCCTGATGGATGTGTCCACAAAGCAGGTTTTTCACGCGCGGATAGCGTACCAGCACGTTATCCAGCGAAGCGGCGTTACGCAGGCTGTGCTGATCGAGCCAGCTGCAACCCGCCGGCAGCGGATGGTGGTGCAGCAATAGCAGCGTGTGTCGTTCCGGTGCTTCAGCGAGTCGTTTCTCGAGCCACTCGAGTTGGAAATCGCTTAGTTCGCCGTGAGGCACGCCAAAGACCTGACTATCCAGCAGTAGGATCTGCCAGTGCTCGCCTACCATTACGCGCTTGGCCGGGGAGATCCCCGCGTCCTGAAGCGTGCTGTACATGGATGGCTGGAAGTCATGATTACCCGGCAACCAAACGCAAGGCGCAGAAAAGCTCGCGATGCCATCAGCAAAGTGCTGATAGGCCGCGGATGAGTGATCCTGTGCTAAATCGCCCGTCGCAACCACCAGGTCTGCGTCGCGCGCCGAGGCATGAATCGCCTGCAAAACAGCGTGATAGCTTTCCCAGGTGTTCACGCCTAACAGCGTTTCGTCTTTCTTAGCAAACAGGTGAGTATCAGTAATTTGCAGTACCCTGACACTGGCCCCACCAGCCAGAGGAAGGTTTAAAAGGCTTTCCAAATGGTGTCCTTAGGTTTCACGATGCAAACATACACATCATCCTTTCATGCTGCGTCATCGCTGGCAGCGCCTCAGAGACAACCTGAAAGGTGCTATGTACAAACCGGAATCGCCATCGCTCCATGTGCTAAACAGTATCTTAGCCAATCAGCTAAAAACTGATTAATTTGATGCTTTTCGTCGCGTTGATGCAACTTTTTATTTGGATAATCATATCGCGCTTTGAAGCGAAAGATCTGCTGACTTGAACACACTTCAGCCACCATCGCATCGTGATACAGCCGTACGCTCATCGATGGCAGGCTCCAGTAGCTCACCGCCGGGTACGTCTGTTCAATTGTGACCAACGTAGTGTAGCGAGTTGATTCCGTTATCGTTAACCGATATTGCGCATTGGCCACCTGATAGTTCACCATTTCGCCGGCTTCATCAACGCGCGGCAGTAATCGACGTAATTGTGCGAAGTTGGTTTCGCACAGGCGCATCATTTCAGGGAAGTCAGGTGTATAACGCTTCATTTGATCCACTCTTTTCGTAAGTCCTGATAATGCAGCTGTAGCCATTGCAAAGCGATGACAGACGCTGCGTTGTCAATTTTTCCCTCTTCAACACATTGATAAGCGTACTCCCGGCTTACCACATGAACCCGGATATCTTCGTGTTCATCCGCCAGGCCATGAATACCTTTGGCCGTTGTTGCATCCACTTCACCGACCATGATGGTCAGGCGCTCGCTGGTGCCGCCAGGGCTTGCCAGATAACTCAGACACTCTTTAACACGGCCGAGTTCAAGACCAGCCTCTTCTTTTGATTCGCGGCGAGCCACGTCTTCCACGCTCTCGCCCTCTTCAATCATGCCGGCAACCATTTCCAGCAAATAGGGTGTCTCACTGGTGTCGTAAGCCGCAATGCGAACTTGTTCAATCAGCACTACTTCATCACGCACTGGGTCAAAGGGTAGCAAGACTGCAGCGTGACCGCGCTCAAAAATTTCGCGTCGAACTTCGCCGCTCATCTCACCGTTAAATAAACGATGGCGAAAACGGTACACATCTATTGAAAAAAAACCGCGATATACTGTTTCTCGTGCAATAATTTCTACATCGTTTTTCGAGAGGGTAACCACCGGGTTACATGATTTTGTCATGGCCTTGCCTATGCTGTAATTGTGGTGAAATCGTGGATTTAAAGTCTGTTTATCTTAGGTTCCACACTCTCTGTGGTAGATTGGTGCAAATTAACGCCAGATGGCACATTACGACAACTTTTTAACGTGGCAGACTCTGGTACAATCGGCGAATATTTTTTCTGTGAATTAGATCAGCGCTAAGCTTCACAACAAGGAATGCACATGCAAATGAAGAAATTGCTCCCCATCCTTATTGGTCTGAGCCTTACGGGTTTCAGTACAATGAGCCAGGCAGAGAACCTGTTACAGGTCTATCAGCAGGCACGTACCAGTAACCCAGATCTCCGTAAATCAGCAGCAGACCGCGATGCTGCATTCGAAAAGATCAACGAAGCGCGTAGCCCGCTGTTACCGCAGTTGGGTTTGGGTGCCGATTATACCTATACCAATGGCTTCCGCGACAGCAACGGCGTGAACTCCAACGTGACCAGCGGTTCACTGCAGTTAACGCAGTCGCTGTTCGATATGTCTAAATGGCGCGCTCTGACCCTGCAGGAAAAAGCAGCAGGCATTCAGGACGTCACCTACCAGACCGATCAGCAGACGTTGATCCTGAATACCGCCACCGCATACTTTAACGTGCTGAGCGCGATTGACTCGCTCTCCTACACCGAAGCGCAGAAACAGGCGATTTACCGCCAGTTGGATCAAACCACTCAGCGCTTTAACGTTGGCCTCGTGGCGATTACCGACGTGCAGAACGCCCGTTCACAGTACGATACCGTACTGGCGAACGAAGTAACCGCGCGTAACAACCTCGACAACGCCGTTGAAGCGCTGCGTCAGGTCACCGGTAACTACTACCCAGAGCTGGCTTCTCTGAACGTCGACAGCTTTAAAACCGACAAGCCGCAGGGCGTTAACTCGCTGCTGAAAGAAGCGGAAAACCGCAACCTTTCGCTGCTTCAGGCTCGTCTGAACCAGGATCTGGCGCGTGAACAGATTCGCCAGGCGCAGGACGGCCACCTGCCGACGCTGGATTTAACCGCCTCTACCGGGGTGTCCAACACCTCTTACAGCGGTTCTAAAACCAACAGTTCACAGTACAACGACAACGATGCTGGCCAGAACAAAATTGGCCTGAGCTTCTCCCTGCCGCTGTACCAGGGCGGGATGGTTAACTCGCAGGTGAAACAGGCGCAGTACAACTTCGTCGGCGCGAGCGAGCAGCTGGAAAGCGCGCACCGCTCCGTCGTACAGACCGTGCGTTCCTCCTTCAACAACATCAACGCCTCTATCAGTAGCATCAACGCCTATAAACAGGCCGTTGTCTCTGCACAGAGCTCTTTAGACGCGATGGAAGCGGGTTACTCCGTGGGTACGCGTACTATCGTTGACGTGTTGGATGCGACCACCACGCTGTATAACGCGAAGCAACAGCTCTCCAGCGCGCGTTATAACTACCTGATCAACCAGCTGAATATCAAAAATGCGCTGGGTACGCTCAACGAGCAGGATCTGCTTGCGCTGAACAATACGCTGGGTAAAAACGTTGCCACGTCTACCGACAGCGTTGCACCGCAGAACCCGCAGCAGGACGCCTCGGCGGACGGCTACACTTCTCCGGCGACCAGCAAAGCGCGTCTGCGCTAAGGCTTCACGCCGTACCGAAAAGGGTCCGCTTTATGCGGGCCCTTTTTTTATTCTCTTGCGCTAACGTAAGGCAACGTAAAGATCCGCCGCTTTACGCCCTTCTTCGCTTCATTTTCAACCACTCATCCACTATCCTGAGCGTTATTGCAATACCACTCTACTGGGTCCAGGAAGAACACAATGAAACGGACGAACAATATTCAACACGCCGCCTTTCGTAAAAGCTGGGGCGCGCGTCACCTCACTCCGGTCGCATTAGCCGTTACTGCGGTATTCATGCTGGCGGGCTGTGAAAAAACTGACGAAACCGTCACGCTGTATCAGAACGCGGACGACTGCTCTGCGGCAAATCCGGGCAAAAGCGCCGAGTGTAAAACCACCTTCGATAACGCCCTGAAAGAAGCCGAACGTACCGCGCCGAAATACGCCAGCCGTGAAGACTGCGTGGCTGAATTTGGCGAAGGCCAATGTCAGCAGGCACCTGCACAGGCAGGCATGGCACCAGCCAGCGGTGAAAACCAGGCGCAGGCACAAAGCAGCGGCAGCTTCTGGATGCCGCTGATGGCGGGCTACATGATGGGCCGTATGATGAGCGGCGGCATGGGTGGCTACCAGCAGCAGCCGGTCTTCACCTCGAAGAATCCATCCAGCCCGGCCTACGGTAAATACACCGATGCCAGCGGTAAAAACTACGGTGCAGCGCAGCCGGGCCGTTCGATGAACGTACCGAAAACCGCTATGGCACCAAAACCGGCGACCACCAGCACCGTGACCCGCGGCGGCTTCGGTGAGTCCGTTGCCAAGCAGTCCACCATGCAGCGTAGCGCATCAGGCACCACCACCCGTTCAATGGGCGGCTAATTAACATGGAAAGAATCAGCATTACTGAACGCCCGGACTGGCGTGAAAAGGCGACGGAGTACGGCTTCAACTTTCACACCATGTACGGCGAGCCGTACTGGAGCGAAGAAGCCTACTACAAGCTGACGCTGGCGCAGGTTGAAAAACTGGAAGAAGTCACCGCTGAACTGCATCAGCTGTGCCTGAAAGTCGTTGAGCGCGTCATCGCCAGCGATGAGCTGATGGCGAAGTTCCGCATTCCGAAGCACACCTGGACTTTCGTGCGCCAATCATGGCAAACGCAGCAGCCGTCGCTCTACTCGCGCCTCGATCTCGCGTGGGATGGCACCGGTGAACCGAAGCTGCTGGAAAATAACGCCGATACCCCAACCTCACTGTACGAAGCCGCGTTCTTCCAGTGGATCTGGCTTGAAGATCAGATCAACGCAGGCAACCTGCCAGAAGGCAGCGATCAGTTCAACAGCCTGCAGGAAAAGATCATCGAACGCTTCAACGTGCTGCGCGAACAGCACGGTTTCCAGCTACTGCACTTGACCTGCTGTCAGGACACCGTAGAAGATCGCGGTACCGTGCAATACCTGCAAGACTGCGCCGCTGAAGCGGGCGTGGCGACCGAGTTCCTCTATATTGATGAGATCGGTCTGGGCGAGAAAGGTCAGTTTACCGATCTTCAGGATCAGGTTATCAGTAACCTGTTCAAGCTCTACCCGTGGGAATATATGCTGCGCGAGATGTTCTCCACCAAGCTCGAAGACGCTGGCGTGCGCTGGCTGGAACCGGCCTGGAAGAGCATTATCTCTAACAAAGCGCTGCTGCCGCTGCTGTGGGAAATGTTCCCGGATCACCCGAACCTGCTGCCGGCCTACTTTGCCGAAGACAATCATCCGGAGATGGACAAATTCGTGGTGAAGCCGATCTTCTCCCGCGAAGGCGCCAACATTTCGATCGTTGAGAACGGCAAAACCATCGAGCAGGTGGAAGGGCCTTACGGCGAAGAAGGAATGATTGTGCAGCAGTTCCATCCGCTGCCGAAGTTTGGTGATAGCTACATGTTGATTGGTAGTTGGCTGATTAACGACGAACCGGCCGGGATTGGCATTCGTGAGGACAGAGCGCTGATCACGCAGGATCTGTCACGCTTCTATCCCCACATTTTCGTTGAATAATTGCTAGCCGATTAATACCGACAGCATACTCAGGGAGCCCATTTCGATACCGTCTACCGGGATCGTGATGGGCTCTTCGCCATCCCAGGCACCCAGCACATAAAGCAGCGGCAGGAAGTGATCCGCCGTTGGGTTCGACAGCGAACCGCCTTCGTGTGACAGATAGTTCACCAGCGGATGCTGTTCTACCGGCCCTTTCCAGCCCAGGTTTGCCTTCACATAATCGTTGAACGATGTCGCCCATGGATAAGGCGTTGAATCACCGTGCCATTTCGCCGTACGCAAGTTATGCACAACGTTGCCACTCGCCACCAGCATGATGCCTTCATCACGCAGGCTTGCCAGCTTACGACCCATTTCAAAGTGCCACGCCGCCGGTTTTGTGCTGTCGATACTCAGCTGCACCATAGGGATATCCGCATTCGGGTACATCTTAATCAGCACGCCCCAGGAACCGTGGTCAAAGCCCCAGGCTTCTTTGTCCAGCGCCACCGGATCAGGAGCCAGCAGCTCTACCAGCTTCTGCGCCAGCGCCGGGGAGCCCGGAGCCGGGTAATGGGTATCGTAAAGCGCCTGCGGAAAGCCGCCGAAATCATGAATCGTTTTCGGGGTTTCCATCGCCGTCACGCCCGTGCCGCGGGTAAACCAGTGCGCAGACACCACCACGATCGCTTTCGGACGCGGTAAGGTTTCGCCCAGGTGCTGCCAGGTACGGGTATAGAGGTTATCTTCCAGTACGTTCATCGGGCTACCGTGACCTAAAAACAGTGCTGGCATTCGGCTACGAGACATGATGTTATCCTTCCAGAGGGAATAATTGAATAACACCACATTAACCTGTTTTCAGTGAGGATAAACTCAGATAAGCGTGATGATGATCTTCAGAAAATTTGAATGTAAGGATGAAGTAAAGATTAACGTCGCCTCTCGCCAGCCGCGACGATTTTCAATATCATGAATGATAATCATTATCATAAGGAGTAAGCGATGTCGGTACCGCTGATTCTGACATTACTGGCAGGAGCTGCCACCTTTATCGGTGCAATTCTCGGGGTTATCGGGCAAAAACCGTCCAACCGGGTACTCGCCTTTTCACTCGGCTTTGCTGCCGGCATTATGCTGCTTATCTCCTTAATGGAGATGCTGCCCGCCGCGCTTGACGCGCCGGGGATGTCGCCAGTACTGGGTTACGGAATGTTTGTCATTGGGCTGATTGGCTATTTCGCCCTCGATCGCGCCCTACCGCACGCGCATCCGCAGGATCTGATGCAGAAAAACACCCAGCCGCTGCCGCGCAATATTCGCCGCACCGCCATTTTGCTGACCCTTGGCATCAGCCTGCACAACTTCCCGGAAGGCATCGCGACCTTCGTCACTGCCAGCAACAATCTCGAGCTAGGCTTTGGTATCGCGCTCGCCGTAGCACTGCACAATATTCCTGAAGGGCTGGCGGTCGCCGGGCCGGTCTATGCCGCAACGGGTTCAAAGCGTAAAGCGGTTTTCTGGGCGGGGATTTCCGGTATGGCGGAAATACTGGGCGGCGTGCTGGCGTGGGCGATTCTCGGCAGCATGGTGTCACCGGTGCTGATGGCCTCGATTATGGCGGCAGTCGCCGGGATTATGGTCGCCCTTTCCGTGGATGAACTCATGCCGCTGGCCAAAGAAATAGACCCTAACAATAACCCAAGCTACGGCGTCCTGTGCGGAATGTCGGTGATGGGAATGAGCCTGGTGATTCTGCAATCGATGGGCATTGGCTGACGACAGACAATAAAAAAGCCCGGTGCGTATCGCAAACCGGGCTTTATCACGTAGGCCGCTAAAATCAGCTGGCTTTACGCTCGTGCTCACGACGGTATGCCACCAGGTCTTCAATGGTGACCAGCGCCATATTGTGTTCTTTCGCAAACTTGATGCATTCTGGCGCACGCGCCATGGTGCCGTCGTCGTTGGTCAGTTCACACAGTACGCCAGCCGGTTTAAAACCTGCCAGAGAAACCAAGTCGATCGTCGCTTCCGTGTGACCACCACGGGTCAGCACGCCACCCGGCTGCGCGCGCAGTGGGAAAACGTGGCCAGGACGGTTCAGGTCGGAAGGTTTCGCGTTGTCGGCAATTGCCGCGCGAACGGTAGTCAGACGGTCAGCGGCGGAAACGCCGGTGGTCACGCCGTGAGCCGCTTCGATAGTGACGGTAAAGCCGGTGCCGTAAGCGCTGGTGTTGTTTTCTACCATCATCGGCAGATCCAACTGTTTACGACGTTCGTCGGTGAGACACAGACAAACGATGCCGCTACCGTGACGGATAGTCAGCGCCATTTGTTCAACGGTCATGTTTTCGGCGGCAAAGATCATGTCGCCTTCGTTCTCGCGATCTTCGTCGTCCAGCACCATCGCACCGCGACCTTCGCGCAGAGCAATCAGCGCGTTTTCAACGCGTTCGAACGGAGTACCAAAAGAGGAAAGTAGCGTCTGATTCATGGTAAAAAAACCTCATTAATATTATGGTTACCAGAATCAGGGCAGTCTTAGGAGTGCCGATAAACGGCAAATGGATAACGCGAGCGGGCTCTTGACCCAACTGAATCGTTACTCTCTCCCATCCGGACTCTAACCGTCGGCCCCGGAATTACACCGGATCTGCTGACCTTCCCATGTTCATAGGAAGCGCTCGCGGGCTTTCAGCCGTAGCTGATTTACCGCCGGTGGGGAATTTCGCCCCGCCCTGAGAATAAGCGTACTTACTATAACGCCAATGACTATCTTCGGCAATGCATAAGCTTCGAACAATTCTGGTTTATCGCACCGGGATAAGACACTACAATAACGTTCATGCCGACAGAATCAGGGAACAAGAGATGATCGACCCGAAAAAAATTGAACAAATCGCCCGCCAGGTCCACGAATCCATGCCGAAAGGCCTGCGTGAGTTCGGGGATGATATTGAAAAGAAAGTTCGTCAGGTGATCCAGTCACAGCTGACGCGTCTTGATGTGGTGAGCCGTGAAGAGTTTGACGTGCAGACTCAGGTTCTGCTGCGTACGCGTGAGAAGCTGGCGCTGCTGGAACAGCGGATTAGCGAGCTGGAAAACCGCGCTGCGGCACCGGTCGTAGACGACAAAGAGTAAGAATACAGCCCCCTCACCCCGGCCCTATCCTCCACGGGGAGAGGGTTAGGGTGAGGGGGAAATTTAGCGCACTACTTCTCGCTATCTTTCTGAATCTTCTTGATAATATTGGTCGTAGAACAACCATCTTCAAAGTTCAGCACCAGCACTTCACCGCCATTCGCCCACACTTCTTCGCTACCGGCAATTTGCTCTGGCTTATAGTCGCCGCCTTTGACCAGACGATCCGGCAGGATCTCGGCAATCAGACGCTGCGGGGTATCTTCTTCAAATGATACGACCCAGTCCACGGACTCCAGCGCGCCCAACACAATCATGCGCTGATCCAGCGGGTTAACCGGGCGGGTTTCACCTTTCAGACGTTTGGTAGAAGCATCGCTGTTTACCGCAACAATCAGACGATCGCCCAACTTACGCGCGTTAGCCAGATAGGAGACGTGCCCCGCGTGCAGAATATCGAACACGCCGTTGGTCATCACCACTTTCTCGCCACGGCGACGGGCAGCGGCAACCGCATTTTTCAGCTCTTCTTCGCTCATTACGCCAAAACCGGTATCCGCGCGACCGCGCACAGCATTCTCCAGTTCGATTGGCGAAACGGTAGAAGTACCCAGTTTGCCCACAACGACACCCGCCGCAGCGTTAGCAAAGAAGCAGGCCTCTTCCAGCGTTTTGCCAGAGGCCAACGTCGCCGCCAGTACACCGATAACGGTATCGCCTGCACCGGTCACATCGTACACTTCCTGAGCCTGCGTTGGCTGATGCAACGGCGCTTTGCCCGGCTGCAGCAGCGTCATACCCTGCTCGGAACGTGTCACCAGCAGCGCAGCGAGATCGTAATCAGCAATCAGCTTCATGCCCCGTTCAACGATCTCCGCTTCGTCCTTGCACTTACCAACCACCGCTTCAAACTCAGAGAGGTTCGGCGTCAGCAGCGTTGCGCCACGATAGCGTTCGAAATTGGTGCCCTTCGGATCGATAAGCACTGGCACATTTGCTTTGCGCGCCAGCTGAATCATCTGCTGAACGCTTTCCAGCGCGCCTTTAGCGTAGTCAGACAGTACCAGTGCGCCTACGCTCGGCAAACTGCTCTGAATGCGGTCATGCAGCGGCTGTGGATCAACGCCGGCAAAGCCTTCTTCAAAGTCCAGACGAATCAACTGCTGATTACGCGACAGCACGCGCAGCTTGGTGATCGTCGGGTGCGTCGGTACGGAAACGAAGTCACATTTCACGTTGACGTCGGCCAGCGCTTTATTCAATGCGCGTGCGGCATCATCGATACCGGTCAGACCGACCAGACGTGAACCTGCCCCTAGGGACGCAATGTTCATCGCCACGTTTGCCGCGCCGCCCGGGCGTTCTTCTATAGTTTCCACTTTCACAACGGGGACCGGGGCTTCCGGGGAAATACGGCTGGTTGGACCATACCAATAGCGATCCAGCATGACGTCGCCAACCACCATCACTCCTGCGCGTTCAAATTCCGGCAGCGTTACTTTCATTCTTGTCTCCTGAGAGAATCAAAATTTTGGCGCGATAATAGCACATTTCACGGTTGAACCAGCCACTTCTGCCAACTGGCACTGACTAGTTCACGCTCCCGCACGAAGCTTGATAAATCGACATTTCCCGGCAGCTCCTGAAGCGCCAGGTGATGTAATGCATCGCGCAACGTGGTGTAGGCACGGGTGAGTGCCTGTGCTTCGTGCTCGTCCATAATGTCGTTTTGCGCTAGCAGTTCGAGAATACGCACGTTATCCGACCAACGGGTCAGCTTCGGCTTCTCGTGGGCATAGCGCAGCACCAGATACTGGGTGATAAATTCAATATCCGTTATCCCACCCGCATCGGTTTTAATATCAAAACGGTCGCGCTGCTTGCCGCCCAGATGCGCGCGCATTTTTTCACGCATCTCGCGCACTTCGGTTTGCAGCGCCGCGCTTTCACGCGAAGTGGTCAGAATACGTCGACGGATCTCGTCGAACTGCTGCTGCAGCTGCGGGTCGCCGTAGACCACGCGGGCGCGCACCAGCGCCTGATGCTCCCAAGTCCACGCTTCGTTTTGCTGATAATCAGCAAACGATTCAGCGGTGGTTACCAGCATACCCGCCGCGCCGGAGGGGCGCAGACGCGCATCGACTTCATACAGAATGCCAGACGAAGTACGCGTGCTGAACAGGTGCATAATGCGCTGCGCCAGACGCAGATAGAACTGACGACCGTCGATTTCCCGTTCGCCGTCGGTCATGGCGTCCATCGGGCAGTCGTGCAGGAAGACCAGATCCAAATCTGAGCTATAGCCCAGCTCCCATCCGCCGAGCTTGCCGTAACCAATCACTGCAAACCCGCGCCCGTGACGCTCCCGAAGATGGGTTGGCTGTCCATAGCGCGCCACCATCTGCACCCACGCCTGCTGGACCACGGCATCAATCATCGCTTCCGCAAGCCAGGTTAAGTGGTCGCTGACCTTCATCACCGGCAACGTACCGGCGATATCGGCGGCGGCAATGTGCAGCAACTGCGCCTGCTTAAACTGACGCAGGGCTTCCAGCTGCTGCTCTTCGTCCTCTTCCGGTACGCGCAGCAGATACTGACGCAGCTCGTCACGATAAGCATCGGTCGCCGTCGGCTGATAGAGCGTGTTCGGGTCAAGCAGCTCATCCAGCAGCAGCGGGTAGCGCGCAAGCTGGCTTGCCACCATCGGCGACGCGGCGCACAGGCGGATAAGATGCTTTAAGGTGCCGGGGTATTCGCTTAACAGCTCGAGGTAAGTGGTACGAGTAACAATGCCGCTCAGCAGCGGGGTAATGCGCGTAAGCAATACCGTGGCATCTTCACGCGAGCACACTTCGCTCAGCAGATGCGGCATCAGCGAGTCAAGCACCTGACGCCCACGCGGGCCAATGGTGCGCTTATCCAGCTCTTTGCGGAAGTCGGCAATTTGCGACAGAACGCGGTGGCGGTCGTCGTTGCTTAGATGCACCAGCCCCGACGGAGAATCATCTTCCTGCAGGGTATCCTGCCATAGCTCACGCCAGGACTCCGAAAGCTGTTCTTCCTGCGAGGGCTCTTCATCGTCGCCGATAAGCTCGTTAAAGACGCGACGCACTTCCGCCATCAAAGTATCCAGCCGCTCGGTCAGCGAGGCCCAATCGGAAAAATGCATTCCCCACGCCAGACGGGCGCGGTTGAGGTCATCGCCAGGCAGCGTCTGCGTCTGTTCGTCGTTGATGCTTTGCAGCAGGTTTTCAAGGCGGCGTAAGAACAGATACGCCTCACGCAGCGCCTGCGCGTCGGTTTCCGACAGCAGATTCAGGGTTTCAATGGCTTTGAGCGTCGGCAGCAGCGAGCGGCTTTGCAGCGTCGGCTCACGCCCGCCGCGGATCAGTTGAAAGACCTGAACGATAAACTCGATTTCGCGAATGCCGCCCGCGCCAAGCTTGATGTTATCTTTCAAACCCCGGCGGCGTACTTCGCGGGTGATCATCCCTTTCATATTACGCAGCGACTGGATCACGCTGAAGTCGATATAGCGGCGGAAGACAAACGGCCGCAGCATGGCCCGCAGCTCGCTGGTGTACACGCCGTCGTCATCGCCCATGATCCGCGCTTTGACCATGGCATAGCGCTCCCAGTCGCGCCCCTGCTCCTGGTAATAGTCTTCCAGCGCGGCAAAGCTCAGCACCAGCGGCCCGCTGTCGCCAAACGGCCGCAGACGCATATCAACGCGGTAGACGAAACCGTCCTGCGTCGGTTGATCCAGCACCTTAATCAGGCGCTGGCCGAGGCGGGTAAAGAACTGGGCGTTATCCAGTTCGCGACGCCCGCCCTGGGTACTGCCGTGTTCTGGCCAGGCAAAGATCAGGTCGATATCGGAGGAGAAATTCAGCTCTCCGCCGCCCAGCTTGCCCATCCCGAGGATCAGCAATGGCTGCGGCACGCCATCCGCACTGCACGGCGTGCCCCAATCGCGACAGCAGGCCTCGTAGAGCCAGTTGCGCGCGTTAACGATCAGCGTTTCCGCCAGATGGCTCAGCTGCTGGAGCGTATCTTCTTCGGAGACCTGCGACAGCGCCTGCGCCCAGGCAATGCGTACCATCACCCGGCGGCGAAACAGCCGCAAGACGCGCATCAGCGCCGTTTCATCGTAAACCTCAGCCAGCTCCGCCTGGAGCCAACCCGCATATTGCCGCCACTCATCCGCCTGCGGCGGGTCGCTTTCTAGCGACGCCAGCCACTCGGGGTGCGCCGTTACACTTTGCTGAACAAAATCACTAAAGGTGAAAACAGCCTGCGCTTCAACGCCAAGCGACCCGATAGGAAAATCATCCGGGGCTCGCTCAACGAGCGTTTGCCAGTGCTGCTGTAACTGCGAAGAAAGCGGCGTCATACGCGGGTTCCCTGAAGTTAATTAACGTTTTCCGCTGTGTAGCCAGAATGGCTCGACCGACAGAGCCTCATTACGGAAATGTTCAATTTCAATGTGCTGGCGAGTTTCAATCGCATGGCGCAAGCCCTGCCAGTTCGCCAGCCAGCGTTCAGCCTGGTCGGTATCGTAATAGCCCGCCAGCAGCTGAACGGTGTTGATATCGCGGATCAGGCGCGGCAGTTGATCGCCGTAAGCATCACCCAACGGGTAAGCAAAAACGGTGCGCAACTCAGCGGCCTGACGAGAAAGATGAATATCGGCAAAGCGCTTAAATGAGTCGGCCATTTTGGCTTCTGCTTTAGCGTCCAGGAATGCTTCCCAGCCGCGCAGTACCAGCCATTCGGTGTAAGCAAGCTTCGTCAGCGCCGTCTCACGGCTGAATACCGCGTCGTGTGCGGATGCCTCGCTCGCCATCAGCGCATCAATCTGGGTTAGCCCATCGCGCAGCGCGGCGCTGGCCTTACGCGGCACAATGCCGCCAAACAGCGTCAGAATATGGCGCACCAGGCCCAGCGCATTCAGCACTTCCACTTTTGCCTTTTTGTTGCCGCGCAGCCACAG
The DNA here is from genome assembly GCF_902485085.1 of uncultured Kluyvera sp. Taxonomy (NCBI): domain Bacteria; kingdom Pseudomonadati; phylum Pseudomonadota; class Gammaproteobacteria; order Enterobacterales; family Enterobacteriaceae; genus Kluyvera; species uncultured Kluyvera sp. The sequence goes on along the minus strand of NZ_CABTJS010000097.1, from coordinate 6,393 downwards.
TTCTTCGTGGTACTGCCAGTGGGCGAGCGCTTTTTCCAGCGCAGCTTCCAGCGCCTGGCCTACCGTCGCTTTCGGCGGCAGTGAAAGAATGCTCAGCGGTTTCATCGCGCGCGCTTCATTGCCCTGCGCCAGATGGTATCCGCGAGCGGCTTTGCTCAGGCTGCCTTGACGCAGCAGGCCGGTTTCCGCCAGCTGTTTCGCCAGCGCCAGCACGTCGGCGGTCTCGCCGTTCAGCAGTTCAAGCTCCAGTTCGCAGATAGCTTCCTGATGCTCACCGGCTTTAACGTCGCCCAGATCCAGCGCGACCTCAATGCGGCTTTTCCCCTGTGACACCACCCATTTCTCGCGAAGGAAATCGGTGCTGAACAACGGCTGCACCTGCTCCGCTAGCCCTTCCGGCATCTCACCGTTCGGCCAGACTTCTGCTGGCAGCTTATCGAGCGCCAGCTCGGGAGTACTGATATCAATATTGTATTCCGGGCGCTGGTGCAGCCCGCCCACGGTGCGCCCGGCGATTTTCATCGTCATCTCATAGCGACCGTTATCGCCGCGAATGCGCAGCCCCATATCGTGGCGGCGCAGCCAGTTATCGGCGGTTTCGTAGTAGATATTCAGTAACTGAGTTGCAGGCGTGTGCTCTGCATCGAGGGTGTTAAGGTGGTTACGCAGCGTCTCAACGCCAGCGTTATCGACAATAAATTTTAATTCGATTTCTTGAGCCATGATTGAATTCTTGTGGTTTCGTTGCCCGGAAATACCTTTGTGGCGAACTTACAGGTATTCTTTTTGTCAGTAGATAGTATTTTGCGACAAATTGCCATGCAATGCGCAATTTGTCGGGCTAATCGCTGATGGCGTTTTTTCCTCCTGGAGGATTCTGATTGCCGCAGAATGCTTTGCGTCGTCAGACTGTTGCCACTACTATCGTTCCACTTTTATGACAAAAACGATGATCTGATGCCAAAATTACGCTTAATTGCCATTACTTTACTGACACTTACCGCTTCCACCATCGCGCACGCTGATGAAAAGCGCTACGTTTCCGACGAATTGAACACCTGGGTCCGCAGCGGTCCGGGTGATAACTACCGCCTGGCGGGCACCGTGAACGCCGGCGAAGAAGTGACATTGCTGCAGACCAACGATGCCACCCAGTACGGTCAGGTTCGCGACAGCAACGGCCGCACCGCCTGGATCCCGCTGAAAGAACTGACCGCTACGCCTAGCCTGCGTACCCGCGTGCCGGATCTGGAAAATCAGGTCAAAACCCTGACCGATAAGCTCAACAATATCGACACCACCTGGAACCAGCGCACCGCAGAAATGCAGAAAAAGGTCGCCCAGAGTGATAGCGTGATTAATGGTTTAAAAAATGAAAACCAGAAGCTTAAGAATGAGCTTATTGTCGCGCAGAAAAAAGTGAACGCCGCTAACCTGCAGCTGGATGACAAACAACGCACCATCATTATGCAGTGGTTTATGTACGGCGGCGGTGTGCTGGGTATGGGCTTGATCCTGGGCCTGGTTCTGCCGCACATCATTCCGAGCCGTAAGCGCAAAGATCGCTGGATGAACTAACCCCGATTCGCGTTCTCAGTGCTTCTTTCGTATTATCCAGAAAGAATAATGTCGAGGAGAAGCGTGGCGTGAAGAGTTATCTGGTCGGTGGTGCAGTTCGAGACGGGTTGTTAGGACTACCGGTCAAAGATAAAGATTGGGTGGTGGTTGGCGCTACGCCACAGCAAATGCTCAACGCGGGCTACCAGCAGGTAGGCCGCGATTTTCCTGTATTCCTCCACCCAGAAAGCCACGAAGAGTACGCGCTTGCCCGCACCGAGCGTAAATCGGGCTCGGGCTACACCGGCTTTACCTGCTATGCCGCGCCGGACGTCACGCTGGAGCAGGACCTGCTGCGCCGCGATTTAACCGTCAACGCGCTGGCTCAGGATGCCGACGGTACGATTATCGACCCTTACGGTGGTCAGACCGACCTCCAGCAGCGCATTCTGCGCCACGTTTCCCCTGCTTTCGGTGAAGACCCACTTCGTGTGCTGCGCGTCGCGCGCTTTGCCGCGCGCTATGCCCATCTGAGTTTCCGTATTGCCGATGAAACCATGACGCTGATGCGCGAAATGACCGACGCTGGCGAGCTCGCGCATCTGACGCCAGAGCGCGTATGGAAAGAAACAGAAAATGCGCTCGGCACGCGTAACCCACAGGTGTTCTTCCAGACGCTTCGCGACTGCGGCGCGCTGAAGGTTTTATTCCCGGAAATTGATGCACTGTATGGCGTACCGGCACCAGAAAAATGGCATCCGGAAATTGATACCGGCGTGCATACGTTAATGACGTTGACGATGGCAGCAATGCTGAGCCCGGAAATTGATGTGCGCTTCGCCACGCTGTGCCACGATTTAGGCAAAGGCCTCACGCCAAAAGAATTCTGGCCGCGTCATCATGGCCACGGCCCGGCGGGCGTGAAGCTGGTTGAACAGCTCTGCCAGCGCCTGAAGGTACCCAACGAGATGCGCGACCTGGCAAAGCTGGTTGCCGAGTTCCACGACCTCATCCATACCCTGCCTATTCTGCAGCCCAAAACGCTGGTGAAGCTGTTTGACTCGATCGACGCCTGGCGTAAACCACAGCGCGTTGAGCAGATTGCGCTGACCAGCGAGGCAGACGTGCGGGGTCGTACCCACTTTGAAGCCTGTGACTATCCGCAAGGGCGCTTGCTCCGCGAAGCCTGGCTGGCGGCGAAAGCCGTGGGTAATAAAGAAGTTATCGACGATGGCTTTAAAGGGCCGGAGATTCGTGAAGAACTGACGCGCCGTCGTATTCTGGCGGTAGCAAACTGGAAGGAAAAGCGCTGCCCTCAGCCCAAAGACTGAGGGCTCTTCATCAGAAGAAGACCACGTAGACGGCGGCCGCCACAATGAAGCGGTAGATAGCAAACGGAATAAACGAAATCCGTTTCACGAGCTGCAGGAAAGTTTTAATCGCCACCAGCGCAACCAGGAAAGCCATCACAAAACCTACCGCAAACATCGGGATGTCGGCGGCGGTCAGGAAGTGCCAACTCTTGTAGAGATCCAGCACCGTCGCGCCCATCATCATCGGCACCGCCAGCAGGAACGAGAACTCAGAGGCCGCGTAGCGACTCACGCCCATCAGCATACCGCCGGAAATCGTCGCCCCGGAGCGGGAGAAGCCTGGCCACAGTGCGAGACACTGGAAGCAGCCAATCGCAAAGGCCTGACGGTAGCTCATATCATCAATGCCCACCGCGCTTGGTTTTTTCGGTTTCAGCAGCTCGGCGGCGATTAACAGCAGGCCGCCCACAATCAGGGCGTACATCACGTTAACCGGGTTAAACAGCGATTTAATTTTATCGTGCAGCACTAATCCCAGTACCACTGCGGGGATCATGCCAAGCAGAATATGAATCAGCGATAAACGCCCGGAGCCTTCACCTTCGTGAACCGGCGGACGCCCGAAGTTAATGCCAATCAGCCCAAACAGGCGGCGCCAGAACATCACCACCACGGCCAGAATCGAACCTAGCTGGATAACCACTTCAAAGGTATCCGCCGTTTCTCCTTCAAACCCCAGTAGGTGACCTACGATTATCATATGTCCGGTACTGGATACGGGCAGAAACTCCGTCAGTCCTTCGACCACACCCAAAATTGCCGCGACCAGCAGCGAGTGTATATCGCTCATTAATAAACCCTTAAAAAGTAAACAATAAAATAAACCCGGCACTATGACCGGTATAAATCACTTTGGTTTAAATAATATTACTGCTGATACTTTTATTTCAGATTATGGCCACGCTCAATGATAACGCCGACGTTCGCCGCGCGGGCGACTGCACCCGGCTTGCTCACTTTGATGCGCACCCACGGGGAGTTAAAGCGAGACATCAGCAGCTCGGCGACTTCTTCCGCCACGCGTTCGACCAACGCAAAACGGCTGCCTTCGACATGCTTAACCACCGCTTCGCTGATATCCGCGTAGCTCAGGCAGTCATCCACGTTGTCGCTGGCGGCGGCTTTACGGTTATCCCAGCCTAATTCGATATCGAACACCAGCTTCTGTTCAATGGTTTGTTCCCAGTCATAAACACCAATAGTGGTGATTACCGAAAGTTGCTCTATAAATACAATATCCATCACGACCTGCTTGGTTTTAGGCTAAACCGGATACCACTTCCGGCGAATTATGCGTATTATCCACAGATGCAGAGAATACTTCGACATTTTCAAAATGGAACAGCGTTATGAGTGCAATCGAGCCTGGAATGATCCTCCTCGCCTACCTTTGCGGCTCAATTTCCAGCGCCATTCTGGTCTGCCGCATCGCGGGGTTACCTGACCCTCGCACCAGTGGTTCCGGTAATCCCGGGGCCACTAACGTGTTACGCATCGGCGGAAAAGGCGCAGCCGCAGCCGTGCTGATTTTCGACATCCTGAAAGGGATGCTGCCCGTTTGGGGCGCGTATGCCCTTGGCCTTTCTCCATTCTGGCTAGGCCTGGTGGCGATTGCCGCCTGTCTGGGCCACATCTGGCCGGTATTTTTCCATTTCCAGGGCGGTAAAGGTGTTGCTACCGCTTTCGGCGCCATTGCGCCTATCGGCTGGGATCTCACCGGCGTGATGGCCGGGACCTGGCTGCTGACTATTTTACTCAGCGGCTATTCTTCGCTTGGCGCCATCGTCAGCGCGCTGGTCGCGCCGTTTTACGTCTGGTGGTTTAAACCTCAGTACACCTTCCCGGTATCGATGCTCTCATGCCTGATTCTGTTGCGTCATCATGACAATATTCAGCGCCTATGGCGACGTCAGGAGACAAAAATCTGGGCTCGTTTGAAAAAGCGTAAGCAGAAGAAAGAAGAAGAGTAGCAGAGGAATTGACGTAGCCCGGCAGAGCTTCGCGACGCCGGGACAGCCCCGGGGTCGGCGTAAACGCCTCGCCCGGGCTACAAGTTGCTCCGGCGTGTTTACCTTGTCTGTAGGCCGGATAAGGCGTTTACGCCGCCGCCGCCATCCGGCATCTTTTACGCGGCTGGCAGTTCAGCCAGCGGCCAGCGCGGACGAACGGTCACGCCCAGCGATTCATTCACGCCGGTTTTCAGACGCACCATCCCCGCATAGGCAATCATCGCGCCGTTATCGGTACAGAACTCAGGACGTGCATAGAACACTTCGCCGCGACGTTTTTGCATCATTTCTGCCAGCTTCGCGCGCAGCGTACGGTTGGCGCTCACGCCGCCCGCCATCACCAGACGCTTGAAGCCGGTTTGATCCAGCGCGCGCTTGCACTTGATCATCAGCGTATCTACCACCGCATCTTCAAATGCACGGGCAATATCAGCGCGAGTTTGGTCGTCAGCCTCGTTATTACGAATGGTATTAGCCGCGAACGTTTTCAGGCCAGAGAAGCTGAAGTCCAGCCCCGGGCGGTCGGTCATCGGACGCGGGAAGACAAAGCGCCCTTCCGTGCCCTGCGACGCCAGTTTCGACAGCATCGGGCCACCTGGGTAGTCCAGACCGAGCAGCTTCGCCGTTTTATCAAACGCTTCACCCGCCGCATCGTCGATCGACTCGCCGAGCAGCGTGTATTCACCGATACCGGTCACGCTAATCAGCTGCGTATGGCCGCCGGAAACCAGCAGCGCCACAAACGGGTATTCAGGTGGGTTATCTTCCAGCATCGGCGCCAGAAGGTGTCCTTCCATATGGTGTACAGGAATAGCCGGCACGTTCCAGGCAAACGCCAGCGAGCGACCAACGGTTGCGCCAACCAGCAGCGCCCCGACCAGACCCGGACCTGCGGTATAGGCCACAGCATCAATATCTTTCGCCGTCAGATTAGCCTCTTTTAAGGCCTCCTGAATCAGCGGCACCGTTTTACGCACGTGGTCGCGCGAAGCCAGTTCAGGCACCACGCCGCCGTAGTCAGCGTGTAATTTCACCTGACTATACAGTTGGTTGGCTAACAGACCTTTTTCGTCGTCATAAATTGCGATGCCGGTTTCATCGCAGGATGTTTCAATACCCAGTACACGCATGGCTATATTTACCTCGTTTCAATACCGCGCAGTTTAGGTTTTCTATCCCGGCTTGTAAAACATTGTTCGCCCCAGCAAGCTGCCTCGTGTATACTCCTCACCCTTAAAAAGTTCATTTCAAAAAAGGCACCGGTGCTTTACAAAGCAGCAGTAGTTGCAGTAAAATTCCGCACCATTTTGAAATAAGCTGGCGCTGATGCCAGCAGCAAACCGAATTAATCAAAGGTGAGAGGCACATGCCGGTAATTAAAGTACGTGAAAACGAGCCGTTCGACGTAGCTCTGCGTCGCTTCAAGCGTTCCTGCGAAAAAGCAGGTGTTCTGG
>NZ_CABTJS010000096.1:0-12416 GCF_902485085.1 uncultured Kluyvera sp. | reverse complement strand
TCTTGAGTGAAACTGGCATATTCACGCTGGGCTTTTTTTACGCGCTCTACAAGTGCGTTAAGTTCAGCGACATTAGTAACAGCCATAATGCTCTCCTGATAATGTTAAACTTTTTTAGTGAATCATCTGCTCGACAAGTCAGTATAGACAAATCGCCTGCAGCTGGCGAAAAAGTTAAGAAAACAAGGTGTTATCCACAACTGATTCACTGATTTACTAAAAGAGCTTTAATTTAGCCAAGGAGCTCACCGAGCTGGATACGCCATTTTTTATCAGAGCGTCTCCCTTTCGGTGTAAGCAGATTACTCACTTCTGAGTACGATTTGCATGATCTAAATCAAGTTTAAGCCAAGCTGACACCTTTCAGCATGACCCTTTTAGCAAATTATTAATGCTGTTAATCAATCGTGAGTAGAGGTGGGTTTAACATTAGCATATTTTATACAACTCAGTAACACTCTGTTTTGTACCCGGTTTTATGGATAATTCAGATGAACCTAAGGCTTAAACAGGGTATTGTCAGCGCAAATTATGGTTTGCCGTTCGTCAACTACTAACTTTTAATGATGCTCTGGGGTTAACGTGATTCAAACGCTGTTTGATTTTCCTATCTTCTTTAAGTTCTTTATCGGCCTGTTTGCGCTGGTCAACCCGGTAGGGTTGATTCCCGTGTTCATCAGCCTGACAAGTAATCAGACGGCGATGGTACGCAACAAGACCAACCTGACGGCGAGTCTCTCTGTTGCCATTATCCTGCTAACTTCGCTTTTCCTTGGCGACGTTATTCTGCAACTGTTTGGAATTTCCATCGATTCTTTCCGTATAGCCGGTGGGATTCTGGTTGTCAGCATTGCGATGTCGATGATCAGCGGAAAACTGGGGGAGGATAAGCAGAATAAACAGGAAAAAACGGAAACCTCGGTACGAGAAAGCCTGGGCGTTGTGCCGCTTGCGCTGCCGCTGATGGCTGGTCCTGGGGCGATTAGCTCAACCATTGTGTGGGGGACGCGCTACCATTCCCTTCCTTATTTGTTAGGCTTTTCACTTTCTATCGTGCTTTTTGCTTATTGTTGTTGGGGCATTTTCCGTATTTCACCCGGGCTTGTGCGTATGCTGGGGCAGACGGGCATCAACGTTGTGACGCGTATCATGGGGTTGCTACTGATGGCCCTGGGTATTGAGTTTATTGTGACGGGTATCAAATCTATCTTCCCGGGCCTTGTCGGTTAATTATTCTACGGCGGTAGTGACGTGTTACCCGTCATTGCCGCCGTGACTATCGGAAAAACATATTCTTCAACTTTTGTTACATGCCATACATAATTAATTTGAATGTTATGAAAAAATATTAAATATCAATAGGCTATAACTTCATTTTCTGCCTGCCATCTCGAACCATCATGTTATTTCTCTCACACCATACTCTGATACTTGCTGTTAGATAATTGAAATGATATTAGTAATTTCAGTTTCAATGCAGAGTTATGTGCTAAAAAATAAGCAACTGTTAATTTTTTGTACAAAAAACACGCAAGCGTTCAACGCGCGCAGTTCCAGGACTGTTTTTTTTATCTATCTATTTGAAAAATATTGAGTTCAGATAGATTGGTTTTGCGATTACGCTAACGACCATCGCGCAAAATGTTGAACAAAAGAGAATTGGTTAACAAATTTGCAAATTATATTGGCGGCAGTGGTAGGCATTTGGTACTTTCCGGCCAGGGTAATTTTCAAGATAAAGTTTTGTAAACGATAACTGTTTCTAGTTGTAAATAGTTATGAACAGAATAAGAAAGGCTTCCCGACAGGGGGGAGGCTTTTAATGAATCGACGTCAGGTTGCCAATAAGAGCAGCCGTAATAAAAAAGTCGGTGATAGCAGCAGTAAACGACCCGGCAGACGCAAAAATCTCCTGCGCTGTACGGGAACCCGAAAGGGGACTAAACAGGCTGGCGTGAGTCAGTAATAATAATGAACGGAGTATCAACACAATGTCCATCATCACAAAAAAAAGCCTGGTTGCGGCAGGCATTCTATCCGCACTGATCGCGGGAAGTGCTATGGCTGCAGATGTTCCTGCAGGCGTGCAGTTGGCAAGCAAGCAAACGCTCGTGCGTAACAGTGGCGCAGAACCACAGTCTCTCGACCCGAATAAAATTGAAGGGGTACCTGAGGCGAATATTAGTCGCGACCTGTTCGAAGGGTTGCTGAATACCTCTCCTAAAGACGGTCACCCGATTCCGGGCGTTGCAGAAAGCTGGGATAATAAAGACTTTAAAGTCTGGACATTCCACCTGCGTAAAGACGCTAAATGGTCTAACGGCCAACCGGTTACCGCACAAGATTTCGTATATAGCTGGCAGCGCCTGGTGGATCCGCAAACTGCTTCCCCCTATGCGAGCTATCCGCAGTACGGTCATATCGTGAACGTTGATGAGATCATCGACGGTAAAAAAGCGCCGAGTGAACTGGGCGTGAAAGCGCTGGATGACCACACGCTGGAAGTCACCTTGAGTGAACCAGTGCCTTACTTCTATAAATTGCTGGTTAACCCGGCGATGTCTCCAGTCTACAAGCCTGCCATTGAAAAATTCGGCGAAAAATGGACTCAGCCTGGTAATATCGTGACCAACGGTGCTTACACCCTGAAAGATTGGGTTGTTAACGAACGTATCGTGATGGCACGTAACCCGCAGTATTGGGACAACGCAAAAACCGTCGTTGACGAAGTTACCTGGCTGCCAACGTCTTCTGAAGTGACCTATGTGAACCGCTACCGTAGCGGTGAGCTGGATATGACCTATAACCAGCTGCCAATTGAACTGTTCCAGAAGCTGAAAAAAGAGATCCCGAACGAAGTTCACGTCGATCCGTATCTGTGTACTTATTACTACGAAATTAACAACCAGAAAGCACCATTTACAGACGCACGTGTTCGTACCGCGCTGAAGCTGGGTCTGGATCGCGATATTATCGCCAACAAAGTGAAAGGCCAGGGCGACCTGCCTGCATATGGCTACACTCCGCCGTATACCGATGGCGCGAAGCTGACCGAGCCAGAATGGTTCAAGTGGTCACAGGAAAAACGTAACGAAGAAGGTAAGAAACTGCTGGCTGAAGCAGGCTATACCGCTGACAAGCCGCTGACCTTCAACCTGCTGTACAACACCTCCGATTTGCACAAGAAACTGGCTATCGCAGCGGCTTCTCTGTGGCGTAAAAACCTCGGCGTAGAAGTGAAGCTGGTGAACCAGGAATGGAAAACCTTCCTTGATACCCGTCACCAGGGTACCTACGACGTTGCGCGTGCGGGCTGGTGTGCGGATTATAACGAACCCACTTCCTTCCTGAACACCATGCTGTCTGGCAGCTCCATGAACACGGCGCACTATAAGAGCGAAGCGTTCGATAAGATCATGGCTGAGTCCGTGAAAGCGTCTAATGAAGAACAGCGTACCGCCGCGTATGCGAAAGCTGAACAACAGCTGGATAAAGATACCGCGATCGTACCGGTCTATTACTATGTGAACGCCCGTCTGGTGAAACCATGGGTTGGCGGCTACACCGGTAAAGACCCGATGGATAACGTTTATACTAAAGATCTCTACGTTATCAAGCATTAATGGCAATACGTGGGGCGGGTGCTGGCTCGCCCCATCGTGTCTTATTTGAGAGCAGTGCAAAGGCACATGCCAGAAGGTACGGGCAATGTTAAAATTTATATTACGTCGCTGTCTGGAAGCGATTCCGACGCTATTTATTCTTATTACTATTTCCTTCTTTATGATGCGTCTCGCCCCGGGAAGTCCGTTTACGGGTGAACGTACGCTGCCGCCAGAAGTGATGGCGAATATCGAAGCGAAATACCATTTAAACGATCCAATTCTGGTTCAGTACGGTAATTACCTAAAGCAGCTTGCTCATGGTGATTTCGGTCCTTCCTTTAAATATAAAGATTATACGGTTAACGATCTGGTGGCGGTGAGCTTCCCGGTATCCGCGAAGTTGGGCGCCGCGGCGTTCCTGCTGGCCGTTATATTCGGTGTCACTGCCGGGGTTATTGCGGCCTTAAAACAGAACACCAAATGGGATTACGCGGTCATGGGGGTGGCAATGACCGGGGTGGTCATACCGAGCTTCGTTGTCGCGCCGCTGCTGGTGATGATATTTGCGATCACGCTGCATTGGCTGCCCGGTGGTGGCTGGAACGGCGGGGCGATTCAATTCATGATCCTGCCGATGGTGGCGCTCTCTCTGGCTTATATTGCCAGCATTGCGCGTATTACCCGCGGCTCGATGATTGAAGTTTTACACTCCAACTTCATCCGTACCGCACGGGCGAAAGGGTTGCCGATGCGCCGGATTATTTTCCGTCACGCGTTAAAACCTGCGCTGTTGCCGGTGCTTTCTTATATGGGGCCTGCCTTCGTCGGTATCATTACCGGTTCGATGGTCATTGAGACAATCTACGGTTTGCCGGGGATTGGACAGCTGTTCGTTAACGGGGCGCTTAACCGCGATTACTCCCTGGTGCTGAGTCTGACCATTCTGGTTGGCGCACTGACGATCCTGTTTAACGCGGTAGTAGACGTGCTCTACGCCGTAATTGACCCGAAAATCCGTTACTAAGGCTGGAGTTCGCCATGATGTTAAGTAAAAAAAGCAGCGAGGCGCTGGAAAACTTCAGTGAAAAGCTGGAAGTCGAAGGGCGTAGCCTGTGGCAGGATGCGCGTCGACGTTTCATGCATAACCGCGCCGCGGTAGCCAGCCTGGTTGTATTGGTTCTTATTGCGCTGTTCGTGACGCTGGCCCCGATGTTGTCGCAGTTCTCCTACTTCGACACCGACTGGGGCATGATGTCTAACGCACCGGATATGGCCTCCGGGCACTACTTCGGTACCGACTCCTCCGGGCGTGACCTGCTGGTGCGCGTGGCCATCGGTGGACGTATTTCCTTAATGGTTGGGATCGCCGCCGCGCTGGTGGCTGTGATTGTGGGTACGCTCTATGGCTCACTGTCTGGCTATCTGGGCGGTAAAGTTGACTCAGTCATGATGCGTCTGCTGGAAATCCTCAACTCCTTCCCGTTCATGTTCTTCGTGATACTGCTGGTCACCTTCTTTGGGCAAAACATCCTGCTTATCTTCGTGGCTATCGGGATGGTGTCCTGGCTGGATATGGCGCGTATCGTGCGTGGTCAGACCCTAAGTCTGAAGCGTAAAGAGTTTATTGAAGCGGCGCAGGTTGGTGGTGTTTCTACGGTGAGCATTGTGGTTCGTCATATCGTGCCAAACGTACTGGGCGTGGTGGTGGTGTACGCCTCACTGCTGGTACCGAGCATGATTCTGTTTGAATCCTTCCTGAGCTTCCTCGGCCTGGGTACCCAGGAGCCGCTAAGTAGCTGGGGCGCACTGTTAAGCGATGGGGCGAACTCAATGGAAGTTTCGCCGTGGCTGCTGCTGTTCCCGGCTGGATTCCTGGTTGTGACCCTGTTCTGTTTTAACTTTATCGGCGATGGCCTGCGTGATGCCCTCGACCCGAAAGACCGTTAAGGAGAGTTGCCATGAGCACAATTGAAACGGCAACGGCATCTGAGCGGTTGCTTAACGTAAAAGATTTACGCGTGACTTTTAAAACGCCGGACGGTGACGTAACGGCCGTGAACGACCTCAACTTTAGCCTGCGTGCGGGCGAAACGCTGGGTATCGTTGGTGAGTCCGGTTCTGGTAAGTCGCAGACCGCGTTTGCGCTGATGGGGCTGTTAGCCAGTAACGGGCGTATTGGGGGGTCGGCGCTGTTTAACGGTAAAGAGATCCTTAACCTGCCTGAGCATCAGCTAAACAAGCTGCGTGCCGAGCAGATCTCGATGATTTTCCAGGACCCGATGACCTCGTTGAACCCGTATATGCGCGTCGATGAGCAGCTCATGGAAGTCCTGATGTTGCATAAAGGCATGGGCAAGGCTGAAGCGTTTGAAGAGTCGGTCAGAATGCTCGATGCGGTCAAAATGCCGGAAGCGCGTAAGCGCATGAAGATGTATCCGCACGAATTCTCCGGCGGGATGCGTCAGCGCGTGATGATCGCCATGGCGCTGCTGTGCCGGCCAAAACTGCTGATTGCTGATGAACCAACTACCGCGCTGGACGTGACCGTTCAGGCGCAAATTATGACCCTGTTGAATGAACTGAAGCGCGAGTTCAATACGGCGATTATCATGATCACCCACGATCTGGGCGTTGTGGCTGGGATCTGCGATAAGGTGCTGGTGATGTACGCCGGGCGAACCATGGAATATGGTAAAGCGCGCGATGTCTTCTATCATCCTGCACATCCTTATTCTATTGGTCTTCTGAATGCCGTACCACGTCTTGATGCTGAGGGTGAATCACTGTTAACCATCCCTGGTAACCCACCTAACTTACTGCGTTTGCCGACTGGTTGTCCATTCCAGCCTCGTTGTCCACATGCGATGGAAGCATGCAATAGCGCGCCACCGCTGGAAGAGTTTGCGCCGGGCCGTTTGCGTGCCTGCTTTAGAAACGTGGGGGAGCTGGTATGAGCGCCGTAACTGATGAAAGAAAAGTCCTGCTCGAAATTGCAGACTTAAAGGTTCACTTCGAGATTAAAGACGGGAAACAGTGGTTCTGGCAGCCACCAAAAACGCTGAAAGCGGTTGATGGCGTCACCCTGCGTTTGTACGAAGGTGAGACGCTGGGCGTGGTGGGGGAATCAGGTTGCGGTAAGTCGACGTTTGCTCGTGCCATTATTGGGCTGGTGAAGGCGACAGAAGGCAAAGTGGCCTGGCTTGGCAAAGATCTTCTGGGAATGAAACCAGATGAGTGGCGCGCCGTACGCAGCGATATCCAGATGATTTTCCAGGACCCGCTGGCTTCGCTGAACCCGCGTATGACCATCGGTGAGATCATTGCCGAACCGCTGCGCACGTATTATCCGAAGATGCCGCGCCAGGAAGTTCGCGACAAAGTGAAAACCATGATGATGAAGGTTGGGCTGTTGCCAAACCTCGTCAACCGCTATCCACATGAGTTTTCCGGTGGTCAGTGCCAGCGTATCGGTATTGCCCGTGCGCTGATTCTGGAACCGAAGCTGATTATCTGTGATGAACCCGTATCGGCGCTGGACGTTTCAATCCAGGCGCAGGTAGTGAACCTGCTCCAGCAGCTACAGCGTGAAATGGGGCTGTCGCTGATCTTCATCGCTCACGATCTGGCGGTGGTGAAGCACATTTCCGACCGTGTGCTGGTGATGTATCTGGGTCATGCGGTGGAGCTTGGCACCTACGATGAGGTGTACAACAATCCGCTTCACCCGTACACCAAAGCATTAATGTCAGCTGTCCCGGTTCCTGACCCGGATATGGAGAAGAACAAAACCATCCAGCTACTGGAAGGGGAGTTACCTTCGCCGATTAATCCACCATCAGGCTGTGTATTCCGTACGCGCTGTCCGCTGGCAGGGCCAGAATGTGCGAAAACGCGTCCACTTCTGGAAGGGAGTTTCCGCCACGCGGTTTCCTGTCTTAAAGTAGACCCGTTATAATCGTCAGGGCTGGCAAGTTGCCAGCCCTTTTTATTTTGACGAGGAGATAACGTGGCGGGTATTAGCGCTTTGCGCCATCGTCTTTATCATTTCTTATTCGATCAACGTACGCTTTCAGGCCGACGGTTTGAAGCCCTGTGCGGTTTGTTTGCGTTATTAAGCGTTGTCGTTATTTTTATCGAATCAGGGGTTGGCACAACCTACCATCTGACGTTTGATGAATGGCACACATTTGTCATGCTAGAAGTGGGGTTTACCTTGATGTTTACCCTGGAGTATTTCCTGCGCGTGCTTTGTTGGCCAAAACCGGCAAAATACGTTTTCAGTTTCTGGGGATTTATCGACCTTGCCACCATTTTACCGCTGTACGTCATATTATTATGGCCGCAGATAGGTGTGGAATACTTGTTCGCCTGGCGAGCAATGCGCGTGATCCGCGTATTACGTATTCTTAAATTACTGCGTCTGATGCCCGCATTAAATAGCCTGTGGGGCGCGATTGTTAACTCCCGACATCAGCTTATTCTGTTCTATGCCTTTATTGGCATTGTCATGGTTGTCGCGGGTGCGCTGATGTATGGTATTGAAGGGCCGGTTAACGGTTTTACCACGCTTAGCACATCGGTTTATTGGGCTATTGTGACGGTGACAACGGTGGGCTATGGGGACATCACGCCGCACACCGCGGCAGGGCGAATGGTGGCATCCGTCCTCATCCTGATAGGCTACTCGGTGATTGCTATCCCGACGGGGATTATCACTTCTCAGATGACCAATGAATTTCAAAAACGCCGTCATGAACGCGTTTGTCCGCACTGTAAGCAGCGTGACCACGACCCTAAGGCGCGTTACTGTAACGGCTGCGGTACCTCGCTTCCTCACGAATACGGGGCATAAAAAAGGCAGCTTTACGCTGCCCTTTAATCAATATTGGACTTATTCGCGCCACAGAATATGGCAGAGCTTGTGATCCTTTTCGCGGCACAGCAGAATGCGCGCAAAAACATCATTCAGTTCGCCGCCATCGGTTTCCGCCAGACCAATGACCACTTCTGCGAAGAAGTCTGGGTTCAGGTCGTAATCGACATGTTCCTGCCAGTCTTCCGATGGGTCGAACAGCTCAGCGCCGCCGCGTTCTTCAAACTGCAGGTTGAACAGAATAACATCGGCGGGATCGAGATTATCGACGGCCAGCTCGAGGAAAATGTCGTAAGCCTGCTCAAGCGTTTCGTCTTCAGTAAGACGATTATTTAAATCCATATCCATGATGGCTACCTGTTGAGTTCTATTGGGCACGTTTTACAGCAACGGGCTGAAGAAGTAAAACAGACGTTCGGCAATGCGGTGCCAGAAAGGACGTTTTACCCATAACCGCGCATCCAGTAAGCGGGAGCGGGAAATATAGTCGTCCTGAACAGAGGCTAAATCGGCGCCGAATCCGGCATCATCAATCACTAGCGTAATTTCGAAATTGAGCCACAGGCTGCGCATATCGAGGTTCACGGTACCGACCAGGCTTAGCTCGCCGTCAACCAGTACGCTCTTGGTGTGCAGCAGACCGCCTTCGAATTGATAAATCTTCACGCCTGCAGCCAGTAGTTCGGTAAAGAAGGCTCGGCTTGCCCAACCGACCAACACCGAATCGTTCTTACGCGGCAGGATGATGCTAACATCAACACCGCGCTGGGCGGCGGTACAGATGGCGTGCAGCAAATCTTCGCTCGGGACGAAATAAGGGGTGGTCATGATCAGGTACTCACGGGCGGAGTACGCCGCAGTCAGTAACGCCTGGTGAATCAAATCTTCCGGGAAACCAGGCCCCGAGGCGATGGTCTGAATAGTGTGTCCGCTGGCCTCTTCAAACGGCATAATATTGAGGTCTGGCGCGGGCGGTAATAGGCGTTTGCCGGTTTCTATCTCCCAGTCGCAGGAGTAAACAATACCCATGCCGGTGGCTATTGGGCCTTCCATGCGCGCCATCAGGTCTATCCACTGACCGACGCCGGAGTCTTGCTTGAAGAAGCGTGGGTCGACCATGTTCATACTGCCGGTGTAGGCAATATAGTTATCAATCATGATCATCTTGCGATGCTGTCGCAAATCCATGCGGCGCAGGAAAACACGCATCAGATTGACCTTCAGCGCTTCAACTACTTCGATGCCGGCATTTCGCATCATCGCAGCCCAGGGGCTACGGAAAAACGCGACGCTCCCGGCGGAATCTAACATCAGGCGGCAGTGAACGCCACGGCGTGCGGCAGCCATTAATGATTCGGCAACCTGGTCGGCCATTCCACCGGGCTGCCAGATGTAGAAGACCATTTCGATATTATGGCGAGCAAGCTGGATGTCACGAATGATTGCCTGCATAACATCGTCGGATTCGGTTAACAGCTGAAGCTGGTTTCCTTTCAGGCCGGCAATACCTTGACGACGTTCGCACAGCTTGAACAGCGAAGAGGCCACCTGGCTGTTGTCTTCGGCAAAGATATGATTGCAGGCTTTCAGGTCGCTGAGCCATTTTGCGGTTGATGGCCACATGGCACGCGCGCGTTCGGCGCGGCGCTTGCCGAGGTGGAGCTCCCCTAAAGAGAGGTAGGCGATAATACCGACCAGCGGTAGAATATAGATGATCAGCAGCCACGCCATTGCTGACGGAACGGCGCGACGCTTCATCAAAATGCGCAGCGTTACCCCGGCTATCAACAACCAATACCCCAGAATCGCCATCCAACTCACTACGGTGTAGACGGTTGTCATATTTCGAAAATCCTTTTGAATGCCAGTTGTTAAGAGTTTACGCATCCGAAGGCATCTGGCAAATAAAAACACCATGAGAAAGCGCTGGTCAGCCCTTAGCAAGGGGCTATAATGGGCCGTCTTTTTTTGAAAGAGCGTTAGAAATGAAGCGTAGTAGACCTGAAGTGGGACGCTGGCGGATGCTGAGACAAGCGAGCCGTCGTAAATCGCGTTGGCTGGAAGCTCAGTCTCGCCGCAACATGCGCATCCACTCCATCAGAAAAAGCCTTGTTGGTCGGCAGCGCAATTGCCTGCTGTTCGCCATCTACGATCTCTGATGATATAAAAAGGGCACCGTCAGGGTGCCCTCAGTTTTTTAGCAAGCTACAGCCCGCTTTTATTAAAATACTTTCTTATATTGTCATTCAGCTTATTTCGAAGAATTCCGCATAAAAACGTTCTGTTACGCCAAGGCCTTGCTGGGTGTGACTTTCTAACCCTCGAGCATCACACTCCGAGTACAAGTGTTACATTGTGAGTATCTTTGAGTGTTGTATTTTGTGTACACTTTTGCGTACTCAAAAGCCAAATGTGTACCCATTCAATGATCACTGACACAAAGCTCAGGAAGGCCCTTGGCAAGAAACGGGATGATATCGAGGTCATTTCAGATTCTCACGGACTAAATGCCAGAATCAGCCAGGCAGGCAAGATCTCATTTTTCTACCGGTACCGCTGGGCCGGAAAAGCAGTAAAGCTCAATGTTGGTGATTATCCCGCAATGAGCATTGCCCAGGCAAGAGAGCGGCGTCAACAATTCAGGTCCTGGCTTACTGACGGGTTCGACCCGCGCGAGCAGGTTAAGCTGGAAAAGCTGAGCAGACAGGACTCATTGTCGGTTGCTGACGCTTTCAATTACTGGATCGAAAGACACTGCATCGCGAATGGGTTAGCTAAAGTCGATTACTACCGCCTCGTTTTTGCCAAGCATATTGCTGAGCCAATGATGAACGTCAAAGTTGATAACTCAACCAAACTTCATTGGATTGAGGCCTTCGACAGAATAGAGAGCAGGGTGATGGCACACTACATGCTGTCGCTGTGTAAGCGAGCCTTTCGGTTTTGCATTAATAGGGGCGCGATCTCTTCCAACCCCCTGGAAGGTCTTTTACCCACTGATGTAGGGCAGAAACCGAAGAAAAGAACTCGCCGACTGGACGATAGCGAGCTGCGCGCAATCTATCAGTGGCTAAAAAGTCACATGTCAATCGAGTCTGTGTTTCTGGTGAAGTTCATCATGCTAACCGGCTGCCGAACAGCAGAGATACGGCTGAGTGAAAGATCGTGGTTCCGGCTGGATGATAACGAATGGAACGTCCCAGCAGGAAGCTACAAAACCAGAGTGAATATGAGGCGCGGGCTTTCTGATGCTGCTGTAGGGTTGGTGCGAAATCATCTTGAGAAGATAAACACGAAACACCTGGTAACTTCGCAGCGTCTGCTTGATGGACAAATTAAGGACACACCGGTTCACCCGCCGGTAGCTTCAAATTATGCTCGTTCGATATGGGGCGGCGTTGGGATGGAGGAATGGTCTCTACACGACATGCGAAGGACGATCGCGACAAATCTGTCTGAGCTTGGCTGCCCGCCGCATGTGATTGAAAAGATACTCGGTCACCAAATGGTTGGTGTGATGGCGCATTACAACTTGCATGACTATATCGATGATCAGAAGCACTGGCTCCGCGTCTGGCAGAGCCATCTTGAAGAAATCATCGGTGAGCCGTTTATTTAATTGACCCGTTTTTTTCCTTCCCACTCTTTGACAGATTCTGAGCGCCATCGATTGGGGTTGCCCGGGAAATCCGGTTGTGGGAATGGGCTTACAAAGCCGCGAGGCATCGTGTCCACGCTTTGCCATGACCAAAGGGTTTTGCGTGAGATTTTGTATCGACTGGTCAGGTCTGACGTCAGCAAAATATCATCCATCATTTTTCTCCAATGGCCCAGTTCGGGCCATTTTTCAGTATTAATCAATTCACCTGGCCCGGCAGCGCACGTAGCCGGCGCATCCCCGTCATCGCTGTCGCGACATAGCTGCGACTGCGATTGAC
>NZ_CABTJS010000095.1:0-28211 GCF_902485085.1 uncultured Kluyvera sp. | reverse complement strand
GTCAATCGCAGTCGCAGCTATGTCGCGACAGCGATGACGGGGATGCGCCGGCTACGTGCGCTGCCGGGCCAGGTGAATTGATTAATACTGAAAAATGGCCCGAACTGGGCCATTGGAGAGCATCAATGGAAGAAGAAATTTTCACCAGAGATGAGGCCGCGGCATTTCTTAAAGTAGATAAAGGCACGATCGCGCAGTGGATAAAGTCCGGCCGACTTGCTGCTACCAGAAAGAATCCACATAAGAAAAAAAGCCCATATCTGATCTGCAAGACAGACTGTGTTGCAGCAGTGAAGAACCCGATCCACAATCAACCGGTGAATGCGGTTGATGTGCAGGAGGATAAAGCATGTCAATCAAACAACGTGCCGGTACGTGGCACTGCGACTTCGTTACGCCTGGTGGGAGCAGAGTTAGACGCTCTCTTGGAACAACGGACAAAAGGCAAGCGCAGGAACTCTATGATCAGCTGAAAGCTGAAGCATGGCGAGTTGATAAAATGGGGGAGTTTAAGCCGAGAACGTTCGATGAAGCGTGCGTTCGTTGGCTTAACGAAAAGCAGCACAAGAAAAGCCTAGACGATGACAAAAGCCGGATCGGATTCTGGAGGATGCACTTCAAAGGAATGGACCTGTCAGCAATCACGGAAGACAGGATCTTGTCGGCGGTGAGTTCGATGGTTAATCGCAAACATCGAATGAACTGGGAGGCTAAGCGGGACAGCTTACTGCGAAGAGGTAAGCCGGTTCCTGAATTTAAGGATAAACCAGCGTCGATAGCGACGAAAGCGACGCACCTTGCTTTCATCCGGGCGCTGTTAAGATGCGCGGCCAACGAATGGCGATGGATAGCCAAAGCGCCGAACATCAAATGCCCGGTGCCGAAAAACAAACGTATTCGCTGGCTAACCAAAGAGGAAGCGGCGAACCTGATCCGGGAGCTCCCCGAGCATATGAAGCCAGTTGTTATTTTTGCACTGGCGACTGGACTGCGCAGGTCAAACATAACCGATCTGGAATGGTCGCAAATTGATATGCAAAGGAAGGTCGCGTGGATTCACCCCGAGGACGCTAAAGCAGGAAGGGCGATTGGGGTCGCCCTTAACGATTCGGCCTGTAAAGTACTGCGGGCTCAGATGGGAAAGCATAACAGGTGGGTCTTCGTTCACACGGAGTCATCCGTTCGCCCGGATGGCACGAGAACCAAGGCGGTACGCAAAATGCGATCTGATGCTAACACGGCATGGCGTGCAGCGTTAAGGCGGGCGGGAATAGAAAATTTCCGGTTCCATGACCTACGGCACACCTGGGCAAGCTGGCTTGTGCAGTCCGGCGTGCCACTCAGTGCACTGCAGGAAATGGGCGGGTGGGAAAGTATCGAGATGGTGCAGCGTTATGCACATCTGGCACCGAATCACCTGACGCAGCATGCCATGCAAATCGACTCATTCCTGGCGGGGAATGGCACAAATATGGCACAAGGCGCTTTTGCTGAACTGGTGAATATCGCGTGAACCCGCGTGGTTAGTGGTGCCGATAATAGGAGTCGAACCTACGACCTTCGCATTACGAATGCGCTGCTCTACCAACTGAGCTATATCGGCCCTGCAAGACGTGTTCACGAACGTGAATCACGGGACGAAAGGTTAAAACTAACCGGGCGATGCGTCAATAGTCAGGTTAATCAACCGCCTATTTTTGCATCGCCCGCTATCAATTACGCACGAATGGTATCATCGCCGAAGCCGATCCACTTGTAGGTGGTCAGTGCTTCAAGGCCCATTGGGCCACGTGCGTGGAGTTTCTGCGTGCTCACCGCCACTTCTGCGCCCAGGCCGAACTGGCCGCCGTCGGTGAAGCGGGTGGAGGCGTTGACGTACACCGCTGAAGAGTCCACTTCGTTGATGAAACGGTTGGCGTTGCTCAGGGTGCGGGTCAGGATCGCATCGGAGTGCTGGGTGCCGTGTTGACGGATATGCGCGATGGCGCGGTCAATATCCGGCACCAGCACCACGTTGAGATGCAGCGACAGGTACTCGTTATCAAGCTCTTCTGCCTGCAGCGGTACCAGCTTCGCCGGGCCTTGCAGCTCGCGCATCACGGTGTCGTCACCGTGCAGCGTAATGCCGTTTTCGGCCATCTGCTGACTCAACGCTGGCAGGAAGCGGTCGGCAATGGACTGATTCACCAGCAGCGTTTCCACGCTATTACAGGCGCTCGGGCGCTGGGCTTTCGCATTGACGATAATCTTCAGCGCCGCTTCAATCTCTGCGCTGTCATCGATATAGATATGACAAACGCCGATACCGCCGGTGATAACCGGAATCGTCGACTGCTCACGGCACAGCTTGTGCAGGCCAGCACCGCCGCGAGGGATCAGCATGTCGATATACTTATCCATGCGCAGCATCTCGCTCACCAGCGCGCGATCCGGGTTGTCGATGGCCTGAACGGCGGCTTCTGGCAGGCCGCACTCTTTCAGCGCACGTTGGATAACGCCAACGGTAGCGGCGTTGGTGCGATACGTCTCTTTACCACCGCGCAAAATGGCGGCGTTGCCGGTTTTCAGACACAGCGCCGCCACGTCAACGGTAACGTTCGGGCGAGCTTCATAAATCACGCCAACCACGCCCAGCGGGACGCGGCGACGTTCGATGCGCAGGCCGCTGTCGAGCAGCCCGCCGTCAATCACCTGCCCTACCGGGTCGGCCAGTACACAGACCTGACGGACGTCATTGGCAATCGCCGTCAGGCGGGCTGGCGTCAGCGCCAGGCGATCGAGCATGGCTTCGCTCAGGCCGTTTTCGCGCGCCTGGGCTAAATCTTCGGCGTTCGCCACAAGAATCTCTTCACTTTGAGATTCCAGATGATCGGCAATAGTTTCCAGAACCCGGTTTTTCTCACGGCAGGATAACTGCGCCAGCGTATAGGAGGCCTGCCTGGCGGCAATGCCCATTTGTTCCAGCATGTTGAACTCCTTAGCGGGTAATCATGTCGTCGCGATGCACGGCAACCGGGCCATACTCGTAGCCGAGAATGGCGTCAATTTCCTGCGAGTGGTGCCCGGCGATAAGGCGCAGCGCATCGCTGTTGTAACGGCTTACGCCGTGAGCGATGTCGCGGCCTGCAAGGCTACGAATACGGATCACTTCACCACGAGAGAAGTTGCCTGTCACGTTTTTAATGCCTTTTGGAAGTAATGAACTTCCGCGCTCCAGAATGGCGGCCGTCGCACCTTCATCCACAATCAGTTCACCGGCTGGCGGTGCGCCGAAAATCCAGCGTTTGCGGTTTTCCAGCGGGGTATCCTGGGCGTGGAAACGGGTACCGACGGAGACATTCGCCATCACGTCGCCAATCACGCCTGGCAGGCTGCCTGCGGCAATAATGGTGTCGATACCGGCGCGGCAGGCAACGTCTGCGGCCTGCAGTTTGGTGCCCATGCCGCCCGTGCCCAGACCAGACACGCTATCACCGGCCACGGCACGCAGTTCGTCGTCAATGCCGTAGACGTCTTTAATCAGCTCGGCGTCCGGGTTACTGCGCGGGTCGGCCGTGAACAGCCCTTGCTGATCGGTCAGCAGCAGCAGTTTATCGGCACCGGCCAGAATCGCCGCCAGCGCGGAAAGGTTGTCGTTATCGCCCACCTTAATCTCGGCAGTGGCAACCGCGTCGTTTTCGTTAATCACCGGAACGATGTTGTTATCGAGCAGCGCGCGCATGGTGTCACGAGCGTTGAGGAAGCGTTCACGGTCTTCCATATCGGCGCGCGTCAACAGCATCTGACCGACGTGGATACCATAAATGGAGAACAGCTGTTCCCAGAGCTGAATTAAGCGGCTCTGACCTACAGCCGCCAGCAGTTGTTTAGAAGCAATAGTCGCGGGCAGTTCAGGGTAACCCAGATGCTCACGCCCGGCGGCAATTGCTCCTGACGTTACGATGACAATTCGATGCCCAGCCGCGTGGAGCTGAGCGCACTGGCGAACCAGTTCGACAATATGCGCGCGATTCAGGCGGCGCGATCCGCCCGTTAAAACACTGGTGCCCAGTTTGACCACCAGCGTCTGACTATCACTCATGATTCTCTGCCGTTAAAAATAGGAAATATAAAACCAGACAAACGTTGTAACAGGAGTCAGGCCGCTTGCCAACAGGCAGCGCAGAATGCGAGGGGTTTTGTTGCGCGGGATCAGGCATGCTAGAGGAGAATATTGACATTTTTATGACAGAAAAACTTTATCATACTTTTTTATATTTAATCTGACATTGTCATAAATTTTTAACACGGGAGGGATAAAAACGTTCCTGTTTTTTCACAGTGGTCTTTCACAGCAATTTTAGAACATAAAAAACCGGGATTGAGAAATGCAAAAAACTACGCTGGCATTAACGATGATGGGTATTATTGCGTCTTCTTCAGCTATGGCCGCAGAAGTTTATAACAAAGACGGTAATAAGCTGGATGTTTACGGCAAAGTAAAAGCCATGCATTACATGAGTGATGACTCCAGCTCCGACGGCGATAAAACATACGTTCGTTTCGGCTTTAAAGGCGAAACCCAAATTAACGATCAGCTGACAGGTTATGGCCGTTGGGAATCTGAATTCTCCGGTAATAACGATGAAAGCACCTCCACGCAAAAAACCCGTCTGGCTTTTGCTGGTCTGAAATTAAAACAGTTCGGTTCTTTTGATTACGGTCGTAACCTTGGCGCACTGTACGATGTTGAAGCCTGGACCGATATGTTCCCAGAATTCGGCGGCGACTCTACCGGTAAGACCGATAACTTCATGACCAAGCGCTCTAGCGGCCTGGCCACCTACCGTAATAACGATTTCTTCGGCGCTATCGACGGTCTGGACTTAACCTTGCAGTATCAGGGTAAAAACGACCGTAGCACCTACGCTACCGCGAACGGCGACGGCTTCGGCACCTCGCTTTCTTATGACTTCGGCGGCAGCGATTTCGCTATCAGCGCGGCGTACACCAACTCTGACCGTACCAACGTCCAGCAGGCAAAATCGCTGGCCAACGGTGGTAAAAACGCAGAGTCCTGGGGCACCGGCCTGAAATATGATGCCAACAATATCTATCTGGCAATGGTTTATACCGAAACCCGTAACATGACCCCAATTAAAGGTCTGGTTGCCGCGGATCAGGGCTTTGCAAATAAAGCGCAGAACTTCGAAGCCGTTGCACAATATCAGTTCGATTTCGGTCTGCGTCCATCCCTGGGCTACGTGCAGATGAAAGGTAAAGACCTGGACAACGGGATCGGCGATCAGGATCTGATGAAGTATGTTGATCTGGGCACGACCTACTATTTCAACAAAAACATGTCCGCGTTTGTTGATTATAAAATCAACCTGATTGACGAAACGGCGGTCACTAAACGTCTGGCGATTATGACCGACAACGTTGTTGCTGTTGGTATGACCTACCAGTTCTAAGACGAGAAATAATAACGCCAGCTGTCTGGCGTTATTTTCTTATAAATATAAAGGCCAGCGAATTCGCTGGCCTTTATATTTGGTATTGCCGGATGGCGGCTTTGCCTTATTCGGCCTAAAAAACGGTAGGCCAGATAAGCGTAGCGCCATCAGGTATTCACTACGCCGTGCGCTTCACCGCTTCATTGGCAAACCCATCGGCGGGTTCCAATGCCAGGTCCAACGTCGCCAGCAGATCTTTTGCCCGGTCGTGGAATCCGCGCAGCGTTTGTTGCAGTCGCTCAACTACCTCAGGATCTTTGATAGCCACCGCCTGCCAGATGCCATCTTTATCGAACAGACCGAACTGGTAACTGTAGGTAAAGCGGCGCTCTTCCGCTTCCATCTCCATCCACCAGCCCCAGAACTCGCGCTTCTCTGGCGCTGGTTTTACGTTTACGCATACCGCCAGACAGTCGAAAAAAAAGCGGTTATCGACACACTGTTCTTCGCGGATATAAGGTCCAAGCGCAGTGAATTTCTTGATCAATCTACTCTTCGGGTGTCCACTCGGTAACGTCATTGCGATCTCCTTTAGTGATGCAACTGTTTTACCAAATCAATAGAATTTATCAATATATTAACAAAATCTATTATTGATCCACCCGGCAATTTCTTTCAGTGCCTTATCGAAATTACGATACACCGGGTTAAACGGAATCGGCATCAGCTTGCCCTGCGAAGATGACGAAACAATTAACCGCGACTCCTCTTCCGGGCTGAACGGATCGTTCTCCCAGAAGCCGGACAGCATTGGCGTTGGGCAGCGTCGACCAAGCAGCCCCTGCGTCTTCAACGAGTAGCGATTAAGCTCAACCCGCAGCGCTTCGTCAGAGGCGTCGTGCATGCCGAGACGCGAGGCCAGTACGTCGAGATACATCTCAGGCACGCGGCCCTGATGCAGCGGATCGTTCAGCAGGCCATGCACCACCGGGCCAAGGCAGGCGACGGCTTTCAGGCGCTGTGCTTCGAGGTAAGCCAGCCGCACGGCGATATTGGCGCCAAAGCGGAAGCCAAATGCCGCCACGCGAGTGTGATCGACCCACGGGATATCCGGCAGTGCGCGCAGCGCGTGCTGATGGAGTATGCTGGAATCCTGGGTCAGCTTCCATTTTGAAGAGAAGCCAATGGAAGGCATATCCAGCGTCAGCATTGCAATGCCGAGTGGCGCAAAGTAACGCTCATAAAGGCTGTAGTAGTCGGTTTGCAGGCCATCCAGCCCGCCGCACATCAGCACCGTCGGGAACGGGCCGTTGCCTTTTGGCATATGCAGAAAACCGGTGACCGGCGAGCCTCCAGGTATAGCGAACTCCAGCTCACGTATTTCACCCGGCAACCGCTGCGCCGCTTCTTCATAGGCGCGGTTGGCCAGCACCTGCGCCTGCTCGGCGAGGTCATCGCCCTTCAGATGCGGGTAAGCGGCAATGCTATAAAGGTTGGAGGCGTGCAGCCAGTGGCGGCCGCTGAGAGCCTGGTCTTGCTCCTGGATGGCTTTCTGCTGCCAGAGCATCGCTTGGGTAGACCACTCGTAAATCCAGTTACCGCCGCGGTAGCCCACCACGGTGTCATACAGCTCTTCGTCGGTGCGCTCGGCTTTACTCATCACGATACGCGCCTGGACGTCGAGGATCTCCTGCGGCGTCACACCGCGCCAGATCCACATCAGGCGGTTAATCATGCGGTACCAGTGGGGTACGTTATTGCCGCTAAGCGCCGACTGCATACGATCGGTGCTACCGTTATTGAACCGGCGAACCAGCGTTGACGTTTCAGGGTGTTTAAAACGCGGCTTGAATAGCGTTTCGCTGAGATTAGCTTCTGGCATCACAAAACCTCCATAGATACTGTCTTAGGGGTATTGTAACGCGTGGGACGTTAAAAAAAACAACGCCCGGCATAACCGGGCGTTGGAAGCGCATTTATTGATGAATTAACGGCCAGAAATAGGCGGTACGAATACCACGCCCATGTCCCAAGGCTGTTCAATCCAGGTATCCTGCGGGATATCAACAACATAATCGTCAACCAGCGGGCGACCTGCTGGTTTTGCGAAAATGGTAACGAAGTGGGCTTTCGGATACATATCGCGAATCGCTACCGCGGTGCCGCCGGTATCGACCAGATCGTCAATAACAATAAAGCCTTCGCCATCGCCTTCAGCGCGTTTCAGAACTTTCAGTTCACGCTGGTTATCATGGTCATAGCTGGAGATGCATACGGTGTCGACGTGACGAATGCCCAGTTCACGTGCCAGCAGTGCGCCAGGCACCAGACCGCCACGGCTAACGGCGATAATGCCTTTCCACTGTTCAGAAGGCATCAGGCGTGCAGCCAGTTTGCGTGCGTGAATCTGCAACATGTCCCAGGTGACGACGTATTTTTCGCTCATGTGAAGTGTCCCAGCCTGTGTTATACGGCTTAAAAATTGTTCAAGGGGGAAATGGGTTGCGCGAGATTATAGAGATCTGACGCACTAAAAACCAGTGTTAAGCGGAATCCACCGCGCTTTTTACGTGGTTTGTTCTACCGGGAAGGGCAGAAAGTGGTATTCTCAACCCCATCGCGCAAGCCAGAGCTTGTGGTATATGTATGTGCTAACCCTTTACCTGCAAGCGACTTTTGCAGAACGCCGTAAGGAGACTCATCGTGTCTGAACTGTCTCAATTATCCCCGCAGCCGCTGTGGGATATTTTTGCCAAAATCTGTTCTATTCCGCACCCTTCTCATCATGAAGAGCAGCTCGCCGCGCACATCGTTGGCTGGGCAAAAGAAAAAGGGCTTCACGCTGAGCGTGACCAGGTTGGCAACATTCTGATTCGTAAAGCCGCTACCCCGGGTATGGAAAACCGTAAACCGGTTGTGCTGCAGGCTCACCTCGATATGGTGCCGCAGAAAAACAATGACACCGTACACGACTTCGCTAAAGACCCGATTCAACCGTACATCGACGGTGAGTGGGTGAAAGCGCGTGGTACAACGCTTGGCGCAGACAACGGTATCGGCATGGCTTCCGCGCTGGCGGTGCTGTCTGATGAATCCGTTGAGCATGGCCCGCTGGAAGTGCTGCTGACCATGACCGAAGAGACCGGTATGGACGGCGCGTTCGGTCTGCAACCAAACTGGCTGCAGGGCGACATCCTTATTAATACCGACTCTGAAGAAGAAGGCGAAATCTACATGGGTTGCGCCGGTGGTATCGACTTCACCAGCAACCTGCCGCTGACCCGCGAAGCGATTCCTGCGGGCTTCCAGACCTTCAAGCTGACGCTGAAAGGCCTGAAAGGCGGCCACTCCGGCGGTGATATTCACCTCGGCCTCGGCAACGCCAACAAACTGCTGGCACGCTTCCTGGTGGCTCACGCTGCGGAACTGGATCTGCGTCTGGTTGATTTTACCGGCGGTACACTGCGCAACGCTATTCCACGCGAAGCCTTCGCCGCTATCGCGGTTCCGGCAGACAAAGTCGACGCGCTGAAAGGGCTGGTTGAAACCTACCTGCACATTCTGCAAAACGAACTGTCAGCAAAAGAGAAGAACCTGACGCTGGTGCTGGAAGCAAATACCGTTGAAGGTAAAGCGCTGACCGCCGCTTCTCGCGACGCCTTCATTCAGCTGCTGAACGCGACCCCGAACGGCGTGATTCGTAACTCCGACGTGGCAAAAGGCGTGGTTGAAACTTCTCTGAACGTGGGTGTGGTTTCCTTCACTGAAGATACCGCTACCATTCACTGCCTGATTCGTTCCCTGCTCGACAGCGGTAAAGATTACGTGGTGAGCATGCTGGAATCTCTGGGCGCGCTGGCGGGTGCAAAAACCCAGCCTAAAGGCGGCTACCCAGGATGGCAGCCGGATGCAAACTCTCCGGTAATGAAGCTGGTGCGTGAAACCTATCAGCGCCTGTTCAACAAGGTGCCGAACATTCAGATTATCCACGCGGGTCTGGAATGTGGTCTGTTCAAAAAACCGTATCCAGACATGGATATGGTTTCCATTGGGCCAACCATCACCGGGCCACACTCTCCGGATGAGCAGGTTCATATCGAAAGCGTTGGCCAGTACTGGCAGCTGCTGACGGAACTGCTGAAAGCGATTCCGGCGAAGTAAGTTCTGAGCCGTTCCCGGCGGCGCTTCGCTTGGCCGGGCTACATTTGACGTAGCCCGGCCAAGCGGAATGACGCCGGGAATATCACCACCCTACCTGATTTTTTCCATCCGATAGTTCACAAACGTCTCTCCACGCGCTTCAACCTCTTGTTCTGCCACCACCACGAACCCCAGCCGTTCAAAACACGCTTTGGCCGTAATGCTCGCATCTACCGTTAACGTTCCCGTCGGTACTCTGGCGAACAGAGCTTTCAGCAGCGCGCTGGCGACGCCCTGTCGCGCATACGATGGGTCGACAAACAGCAGGTCGATATAGCGCTCAACGGCGGTGACAAAACCGACAGGCGTTTCATCAACCGTTGCAACCAGAACCAGAGAGTCAGCCATTTTTTGTCGCCAGCGCGCATCATCCACCTGCGCCCAGGCGTTTACCTGCGCGGGCGAATAATGCTGACTGGAGGTTTCCCGCACCGCACGCAGGAAAATCTGGCACAGCGTGGAGAAGTCCCCGTCACGGTATTCCCGAATGATCATGGTTAAATCCCTAATAGCAGCTGTCGTTCCAGCTGGGGGTCCAGCAGCGTCACGTGCAGGCCCACCAGACGCACTCCGCGCCCGGCGCGGCGCTCGTGCCAGGCTTTGTAGGCCGTCGCGAGCAGATCGTCTTTGGTCAGCTTCGGCCAGACGTGCTCCTGGGTAGTTTGCTGGAAATCATTAAATTTGAGTTTTATTCCCTGCCTGGCAATGCGCAGGTCGGGCCGGACCTTCGCCAGCCGCCGTTCCAGCTCGGGATAGAGACGCTCAACGATCGCCTCGCAGTCAGCCCAGTCGTGAATATCTTCTTCCAGCGTACGCTCCACGCCAACCGACTTACGCTGGCGATCGTTATGGATCTCCCGCTCGTCGATCCCCTGGCTGCGTTCCCAGAGGATCCGTCCAAACTTGCCAAAGCGTTTAAGCAACATGGCGAGATCGCTTTTCTGTACATCTTCGCAGGTGCGCAGCCCCATACTTTCAAGCTTTGCCGCAGACACCTTTCCCACACCGGGAATTTTGCCAAGCGGCAGAGTTTTGAGAAAGGCGGGCACCTCATCAGGCGTCAACACGAACTGGCCATCCGGCTTATTGAGATCAGAAGCGATTTTGGCAAGAAACTTCACCGGGGCTACCCCCGCCGAGGCGGTCAGAGAAAGCTCTCTAAAGATAGTTTGCCGAATTTCCTGTGCCATCAGCGTCGCTGAGCCGTGGCAGTGCGGGCTATCGCTGACGTCCAGATAGGCTTCATCCAACGAAAGCGGTTCAATAAGCGAGGTATAGCGGGAGAAGATCTCGCGGATATGATTGGAGGCTTCACGGTAGGCCTCAAAGCGCCCCGGCAGCAAGGTGAGATGTGGACAGAGCTTCAGCGCCATTCCCGTCGGCATGGCGCTGCGCACGCCAAACTTACGCGCCGGATAGTTTGCGGTGCTAATCACCCCGCGCTGCACGCGGCTTCCGCCAATGGCGATAGGAATATCACGCAGCGCCGGATTATCGCGCATTTCAACCGCTGCAAAAAAGCAGTCCATGTCGATATGGATAATTTTTCGCATCAGGCTCCCCTCACAAATCACTGTTTAAGTATACAGTACATTTATGCATTGAGGAAAGCCGACGCGGCTACATTTTCGGCGAGTTCATCATAAAGCGGGCATCGCACAGGTAGCGCACTGCCTCTTTGCCCTGATCCACCGCCGGGCTCCCCGCCATGCTCACAAACAGCTTATTCACCTTTCTGACGTGGGAATGCAGCAACTTTTCAATCGTCATCTGCCGAAACGCATCATCCGCCATGCAGAAAAGCTCGTAGTCACCCAAACGCTCGCCGCAGGTTTCACAGTGGTTCATCCAGTACCGCAGCCCAGTGGTTTTACTTTTATCCAGATAGTAATTTCTGGCTTTGATGTTCTTTTTTATCGCCTCAGGCAGTTCATTAATATGGAAGACGAAGCTATTACGCTTCACGGACTCCCACCCTATTCCATCCTGACTTTTGCGCAAATAACGGGTAAACATCACCGCAATAATGGAGGTAGGAAGATGGCAACTCCAGCAGGTCATCTTCGTTGAAACCACCAGATAGTAAGGTGCCATTATGTTAAAGCTATCCATATCATAAGCATAACCACAGAGCGCTTCCGTCAGCTCGTGCTCTTCCACATACCATACGTTCGAATCCGCATCGTAATGTGCCCCCTGGCAGACGGCCTGTGCAACGTCGTCGGTGTGAATATCCAGCGGGATGATACGTGCCGCATCAATCACGTTTTCCTCCTGAAAATGTTTCGGCTAAAAAATCCCCCGCATCAGCGGGGGGAGTAAAAATTATGGATTCGTCACCGCCCCTCGTCGAAGCGACGTCACCTTCTGCTGTTTATCCAGTTGACTCACCAGCGGCTGAACAATCTTCTCGCCCTGTTGACCAAAGTACTGATACAGCGTGTCTGACGCGCTCTGCGTCAGCACCATAATTTCAATGCGACGGTTGCCCGCGCTTTCTGGGTTTTTACTGTCCAGCAGCATCTGGTCGGCCATCGCGCTTACCTGCATGACTTTGTCATTCGGCATCCCGGCCTGCTCCAGCACGCGTCGTGCCGAGAGCGCACGGTCGCCAGAAAGGTTCCAGTTGTTGTAGATGTCGCTTTTGTAGGCCATCGCATCGGTGTGGCCGGTGATGATGATTTTGTTATCCAGCGAGTCAAAGACCGGAGCCAGCTCCACCAGCAGCGATTTAAAGAACGGCATGATCCTCGCGCTACCGCGCTCGAACATATTGCGGTTCTGATCGTCTTTAATCAGCACCCGCAGCCCTTGGGGAACGATCTCCATTTCAAGGTTGCTTTCCATGTGCGCGTTGCGCGCAATGGCGTTGATATCGGTTGCCAGCTCACCCAATTCACGGGCCGATTTTTTCTTCAACATCGCCGTTTTCTCGTCCACGTCCCTGGCTTTTTTGGCGTTCTCTTCGGTGATTTTCGCCAGCTCTTCCGGGGTGGTCGCCTGCATTTTACGCCTGGCGTTCTTACTGGCCGCCCCTGGTGCGATTGGCTGTTTACCTACCTTATTGAGCGGCGCCATACCGCCGCCGTTGAAAATAGACTGGCCATGCAGCGCCGCCACGATATTCTCACGGTCAGATTTGCTGACGCTGTTAACAATCAACTTCATCGTGGTGACCAAAGGGGCTGAGCGAATTTCCGAAGTCTCCGCCCGCTTCACCCTCGATGCGATGCCAGGCAAACAGATGGCTATCGATGCCGACCTTAACGCCGGGCTTATCAATCAGGCTCAGGCCCAGACGCGACGCAAAGATGTCGCAGGCGAGGCAGACTTCTACGGGGCGATGGACGGGGCGTCAAAATTCGTGCGCGGCGATGCCATCGCCGGGATGATGATCCTCGCCATCAACCTTATCGGCGGCGTGTGCATCGGGATTTTCAAATACAACCTCAGCGCTGATGCGGCCTTCCAGCAGTATGTGCTGATGACTATCGGTGACGGTCTGGTCGCACAGATCCCGTCCCTGCTGCTCTCCACCGCTGCGGCAATCATCGTGACCCGCGTCAGCGATAACGGCGATATCGCCACCGACGTGCGAACCCAACTGCTGGCGACGCCGTCGATTCTCTATACCGCCACCGGCATTATGTTCGTACTGGCTATTGTCCCCGGGATGCCGCACTTCCCGTTCCTCGCCTTCAGCGCGCTGCTGGGCTTTACCGCCTGGCGTATGAGCAAGCGCCCAAAAGCCGCTGAACACGAGGAAAAAAGCCTCGAAACGCTGACCAAAACCATTACTGAAAATGCCGAGCAGGTGGTCAGTTGGGAAACCATTCCGCTGATTGAACCCATCAGCCTTAGCCTGGGGTATAAACTGGTTTCTCTGGTAGATAAGTCAAAGGGCAACCCGCTCACCCAGCGTATTCGCGGGGTGCGGCAGGTCATTTCAGACACCAACGGCGTGTTACTGCCGGAGATTCGTATTCGCGAAAACTTCCGCCTAAAAGCCAGCCAGTACGCCATTTATATCAACGGTATTAAAGCGGATGAAGCCGATATCCCTGCGGATAAGCTGATGGCGCTACCATCAAGCGAGACCTATGGCGAAATCGACGGCGTGCTGGGGAACGACCCGGCCTACGGGATGCCGGTCACCTGGATCCAGCCAGCGCAAAAAGCAAAGGCGCTGAATATGGGGTATCAGGTGATCGATAGCGCCAGCGTTATCGCCACCCATGTGAACAAGGTCATTCGAAACCATATTCCCGATCTTTTTAACTACGACGACATCACTCAACTGCATAATCGTCTCTCTTCTATGGCCCCACGGCTGGCGGAAGACCTCAGCGCCGCGCTGAACTACAGCCATCTGTTAAAGGTGTATCGGGCGCTGCTGATTGAAGGCGTTTCACTACGGGATATCGTCACTATCGCCACGGTGCTGGTCGCCAGCAGCGCAACAACTAAGGACCCAATTCTGCTGGTTGCCGATGTTCGTCTGGCGCTACGTCGCAGCATCACCCACCCGCTGGTGCGCAAGCAGGAGCTGACGGTATACACCCTGAATAACGAGCTGGAAAACCTGCTGTCTAACGTTGTGAATCAGGCCCAGCAGAGCGGAAAAGTGATGCTCGACAGCGTGCCGGTTGATCCGAACATGCTCAACCAGTTCCAGACCAATATGCCGCAGGTGAAAGAGCAGATGAAGGCGGCCGGTAAAGAGCCCGTACTGCTGGTCGCCCCGCAATTACGTCCGCTACTGGCACGCTATGCCCGCCTTTTTTCTCCGGGGCTACATGTGCTTTCCTATAATGAAGTTCCTGATGAGCTGGAATTAAAAATCATGGGGGCATTAAGCTAAATAAATAGAGAACGCGGCAATTAAGTTTCGTCCAAATTTGCCGCTTTATAGTTCTGAACATACCAGGGAAGGTGTGTTTCTCCGGAAATTTTTTATTGCCAGGAATATCACGTGATGAGAGATGAAAAAGTAAAAAGGAATTTTGCTTACCGCTCTGGGCATCATCCGCGGCGCCAATATTCTCCAACATTTATGGAGTTTGTGCATCGTCAGGAAGAGCGGCGGGAACACCATGAGCAGGAGATGAGTAAACACGCATCTTGCGGTAAATCAGTGGAGAAATCTGCAGAAAATCAAAGGTATCATGCTATCCCAGACACCTTTGATACCCCACCCGTGCCGCTGATTAGCGCCTTTGACCTCTTTCTGTCAGCTGCGCTGATGTTTCTTTTCATCACCATGCTGCTGCTATTTATGAATTAAAGCACCGTGTTCTCTGTCAGGATCCGTCGAGCGCCAAGATAGTGATCTTGCCAGAACATATCTGCTAAATGACTTACACGGATCGTTTCTCCGGTACGCGGAGACTCAATAAAGTCGCCGTTGCCCAGATAGACCCCCATATGATCCGCAAGCTCTTTACTATGAATATGGAAGAAGAGCAGATCGCCACGACGCAGATCGTTATTTGCTACGATCGTCGCACGACGGTAGTGATACATTTCATTCGCCGTCCGCGGTAATTTTGCCGCGAGGATCTTATTGTAGGCGTAAAATATCAAACCACTGCAATCAAATCCCTGGTCAGGATTTACGCCGCCCCAGACATATGGTTTCCCCAACTGTTGCTCAAGACGGTGAATCGCAACTTCGGTCATATTATGCAGGTGGTCGCTGTTGAGGAAATGCGCATTTTCAGCCAGCGCCTTCCAGTGACGATCGCTGGCTTTAAGCGGGCCTGGAAACCACTCCGGATGCTGCTTAATCAACATGCGGTTCTGTTGGCGCAGGGCTTTCTTGCTCTCTGCGTCTCCCACCACAATATAGCTGGCCTGCTTTTGCAGCTTAGCATGATATGCCCCCCACAGCTTTTCCCGGTTCTGTCGACGCAGCGAAGCGCCATAGCTTAGCAAAGCATGAGGGGAAGGCTTGTGGGTATGCGCAAAAGCAAGCGGACTCAGAGCCATACAGGCCAGCAATGCGGTGGACAGAAAGCGGGTCGATGTAGAAGGGGAAGCCATGAAAACCTTTCAACCGTGAAACGTCGAAACAGTCTACGTTGGCAGGGTTTACGCCAGGATTAATTCTCGATTATTAATCAATTAATAATTATATTTCATGACGTTAAATAACCCGGCAGATGGATATCATACCGGGTTATTCGTCGATTTAAAGGATACGGTTCTGCTGGCGTTGCGCTTCCCGAGCCATGCGTTTTTTACGCGCATCACAGGGCTCGGGGCAATCACATACCTTTTCCAACCCCAGCGATGAAATCCCCCCACAGCTTCCCTGTAGGCTTTTTCGCTTGACCATATAGCCAAGCGACATGCCGAAGATAACCAGCAAGAAAATGCAGAAGGTCGCCAGAAAGACCGTTAACATCATCAGCCTCCAAAGTCATCGAGCATGATGTTCTCATCCTCAACGCCCAGCTCTTTGAGCATTTTGATAACCGCCGCATTCATCATTGGTGGCCCACACATGTAGAATTCGCAATCTTCCGGTGCCGGGTGGTCGCGCAGGTAGTTTTCGTAAAGGACGTTGTGAATAAAGCCAGTATAGCCCGTCCAGTTATCTTCCGGCAGTGCGTCAGAGAGCGCAATATGGAAGGTAAAGTTCGGGTTTTCCTGCGCCAGCTTTTCAAATTCGTCCTGGTAGAATATTTCGCGCAGGGAACGCGCGCCGTACCAGAAGCTGATTTTGCGGTTGCTATGCAGGCGCTTAAGCTGGTCAAAAATATGCGAACGCATGGGCGCCATACCCGCACCACCGCCGATAAACACCATTTCGGCGTCGGTCTCTTTGGCAAAGAATTCGCCAAACGGCCCGGAGATCGTCACCTTATCGCCCGCTTTCAGCGACCAGATGTAGGAGGACATAATCCCTGGCGGAACGTCAGGCGCGGACGGCGGCGGTGTCGCGATACGCACGTTGAGCATGATGATGCCCTTTTCATCCGGGTAGTTTGCCATTGAGTAGGCGCGCAGGGTCGGCTCTTTAACGTCGGAGACATAGCGGAAGAGATTGAATTTATCCCAGTCGCCGCGGTATTCATCCGGCACGTCAAAGTCGGCGTAGGCCACTTTATGCGGTGGGCACTCAATCTGAATGTAGCCCCCGGCACGGAATGGCACGCTTTCGCCAGCAGGAATAGCGAGCTTCAACTCTTTAATAAACGTCGCTTTGTTATCGTTAGAGATAACTTCGCATTCCCACTTCTTCACGCCAAACACTTCATCTGGCAGTTCGATTTTCATATCCTGGCGCACGGCCACCTGACAGGCCAGACGGCAGCCTTCTTTGGCTTCGCGCTTCGTAATATGCGAAAGCTCGGTCGGCAGAATATCCCCGCCGCCCTCTTTCACCTTCACCCGGCACTGCCCGCAGGAACCGCCGCCACCGCAGGCGGACGAGATAAAAATACCGTTGCTGGAGAGCGTATTCAGCAGCTTGTCACCGGCTGGCGTTTTGATTTGCTTGTCGGCTTCGTTGTTGATTTCAATCACCACGTCACCGGCGTTCACCAGCTTCGATTTGGCAAACAAAATCAGCACCGACAGCACCAGCACAATCAGCGTAAACATGACTACGCCAAGTAATATTTCCATAATTAACGACCCTTATAGCTGCACGCCGGAAAACGACATAAAACCTAACGCCATCAGTCCGGTGGTGATAAAGGTGATCCCTAAGCCGCGCAGTCCCGCGGGCACGTTTGAGTACTTCATTTTTTCGCGAATGCCTGCCATAGCGACAATGGCCAGCATCCAACCAATGCCGGAACCAAAACCGTAGACGATGGATTCACCAAAGTTGTAATCACGCTGCACCATGAACGATACGCCGCCGAATATGGCACAGTTCACCGCAATCAGCGGAAGGAAGATGCCTAATGCGGTGTAGAGTGACGGGAAGTATTTATCAAGGATCATCTCGAGGATCTGTACCAGCGCCGCAATCACCCCAATAAAGGTGATGAAGTTCAGGAAGCTAAGATCCACGCCGTCAACCAGCGCGCCGTCGCGTAGCACCAGGTTGTAGACCAGATTGTTAATTGGCACGGCAAGGCCGAGCACAACCGTTACCGCCACCCCCAGACCGAACGCGGTGGAGACTTTCTTCGACACAGCGAGGAAGGTACACATCCCCAGGAAGAAGGCCAGCGCCATGTTCTCAACAAACACCGCGCGAACAAACAGGCTAATGTAATGAGCCATAATCGGTTACTCCTTTTCCTGCTGTTCCGGCTTCCAGCTACGAAGCGCCCAGATCAGCAAACCGATAATGAAAAACGCGCTCGGTGCGAGCAGGAACAGACCGTTAGGCTGGTACCAGCCGCCGTTCTGCACCGTTTCCAGCACCGTGATGCCAAACAGCTTGCCGCTGCCGATGAGCTCACGCAGGAAGCCAACAATCAGCAGGATAGCGCCGTAGCCCAGCCCGTTGCCGATGCCGTCCATAAAGCTCGCCAGCGGGGGAGACTTCATGGCGTAGGCTTCCGCGCGTCCCATCACGATACAGTTGGTGATAATAAGCCCAACGAATACCGAGAGCTGTTTAGAGGTTTCGTAAGCGAATGCGCGCAGCAGCTGATCGACGACAATAACCAATGAGGCAATGATCGCCATCTGCACGATAATGCGCACGCTGTTCGGAATGTGGTGGCGGATCATCGAGATAAACATGCTCGAGAACGCCGTCACCAGCGTCACCGCAATGGTCATCACGAAGGCCGTTTCCAGCTTGGTGGTGACGGCCAGCGCTGAACAGACGCCAAGCACCTGCAGCGCAATGGGGTTGTTGGCGATAAGCGGGCCAACCAGCACGCGCTTCATCTCTTTCATATCACCCTGCTCAGCCATGATTTAGCCCTCCTTCACGCACCTGCTTCAGGAATGGGCCAAAGCCCAGTTCGCCCATCCAGAACTCAAAGCTGTGCTGCACCCCGTTAGAAGTGAGCGTTGCCCCGGAGAGACCGTCAACAGCGTAGAGATCGCCCTGCTGCGCCGCGCCTTTCATGACGCGCAACGCCGGTTTACCGTTATCATCCACTACGCGTTTCCCCACAAACTGCGCGCGCCAGTTCGGGTTTTCAATTTCACCGCCGAGGCCCGGGGTTTCTCCCTGGTCGTAGTAGGTAATGCCCCGGATGGTACGGCCGTCAGTATCCAGCGCCACGAAGGCATACATCATCGACCACAGTCCGTTGCCGTACACCGGCAGAACCATCTCCTGCACCTTCTGCTGTTCATCTTTAATAAGATAAATTTCCACGACGTTACTGCGACGGCGAATGCCTGCCGGGTCTTCGCTGGAGGTCAATTCAATGCTTTGCGCCGGGTCTTTCAGCGCCTGGCTTTGGTTAAACTTCGTCGGGTCTTTGTCGAGGACGGAGCCACTTTTTAAATCGACCAGGCGAGGCACCACGCGGGATGCAAATACCTCGGCCACATCGTCTGCCGACATTTTGTCGTGCATCAATCCCGCCACCGCCAGAATATTGCGCTGTTTATCCAGCGCGCGCTGCTCCTGCTGACGCGGTTTCAGCCCAACGGCGGAGCCCGCCACGACGATAGAGCAGACCAGGCAAAGCACCAGCACCACCAGCAGCGTCTTGCCGATGCTATCGTTACTTTTGTTTTCAGCCACGCGACTTCCTCCGCTTTATGTTGGCCTGCACCACGAGGTAATCAAATAGCGGCGCAAAGAGGTTGGCGAACAGAATCGCCAGCATCATCCCTTCCGGATAGGCTGGGTTAACCACGCGGATTAACACACACATCACGCCGATCAGCGCCCCGTAGCACCACTTTCCTTTGTCAGTAAACGAGGCGGAAACCGGGTCGGTTGCCATAAACATCATGCCGAAAGCAAAACCACCCAATACCAGATGCCAGTACCACGGCATGGCGAACATCGGGTTGGTATCGGAACCAATCAGGTTAAACAGCGTGGCGCAGGCCATCATGCCGAGCATCACGCCGGCAACGATGCGCCAGGAGGCGACACGGCCAAAGATAATCAGCGCCCCGCCAAGCAGGATCATCAGCGTCGAGACTTCCCCAATGGAGCCCGGGATATTCCCGATAAAGGCATCCATCCAGCTCACCGGCTGGCCAGTTACAACGTTAACCAGCGACTCACCGCCGTGGCTTGCCCACTGGGA
Organism: uncultured Kluyvera sp.; assembly: GCF_902485085.1. NCBI lineage: Bacteria > Pseudomonadati > Pseudomonadota > Gammaproteobacteria > Enterobacterales > Enterobacteriaceae > Kluyvera > uncultured Kluyvera sp. The sequence goes on along the minus strand of NZ_CABTJS010000095.1, from coordinate 8,386 downwards.
GAGCGGCGTGGCGCCGGAGAAGCCGTCGGCCGCCGTCCAGACTAAATCGCCGGAGATTTGCGCCGGATAGGCAAAGAACAAGAAGGCACGCCCCGCTAACGCCGGGTTAAGGAAGTTGCGCCCGGTGCCGCCAAATATCTCTTTGGCAATCACCACGCCAAAGGAGATCCCCAGAGCGGCTTGCCACAGCGGCAGGGTTGGCGGGACAATCAGCGCAAACAGAATCGAGGTGACGAAGAAGCCTTCGTTGATCTCATGCTTGCGCACGATAGAAAACAGCACCTCCCAGAAACCACCTACCAGGAAAACCACCGCGTAGATTGGCACAAAGAACACCGCGCCGAGCATCATCATGCTGAACCAGCCAGCATCTGGCGCAAAACTCACGCCCAGCGCCTGCGCTACGCTGTAGTGCCAGTTTCCAGCAATCACCTGCTGGAGCTGTTCAGCGCCGTAGAGCTTGTGCAGCGCCGGAATGGTCTGCAGGCCGACGTTGTACATCCCCCAGAACATCGCCGGGAAAACGGCGAACCAAACGAGGATCATCATACGTTTCAGGTCGATAGCATCACGAACGTGCGACGCGCCCTTCGTGACGTGACCCGGCGTGTAGAGCAGCGTGGCTGCTGCTTCATACAGCGGGTAGTACTTTTCCAGTTTGCCGCCCTGCGTGAAGTGCGGCTCAACTTTTTCTATTAGATGTTTTAAGCCCATCACTTAGCCTTCCTGCTCAATTTGCGTTAATACGTGGCGTAGCACCGGCCCGTATTCATATTTCCCCGGGCAAACATAGGTGCACAGCGCCAGGTCCTCTTCATCAAGCTCCAGGCAGCCAAGCGCCTGGGCGCTATCGGTATCGCCAGCCAGCAGATCGCGAAGCAGGACGGTTGGCAGGATATCCAGCGGCATCACCCGCTCGTAGCTGCCAATTGGAACCATCGCGCGTTCGCCGCCGTGAGTATCAGTGGAGAGGTTGAACAGCTTTTTCTTGAGGAAGTGGCCAAGCGTGGTGCGGGTGATAGAGAACTTATCCCGCCCCGGCGCGACCCACCCCAGCAGCTCTTTGTCACGCCCTTCTTTCAGCACGCTCACCTGCAGGTGGAAGCGCCCGAGGAAGGCGTGCGGCCCGACGGCCTGTGTGCCGTTCAGGACAGAACCAGAGATAACGCGGTTTTCGCCATCGTGGAGTTCGCCCACCAGCAGCGCGTCGAGGTCTGCGCCAAGACGAGTGCGCAGCAAGCGCGGCTGTTTCACCTGCGGGCCACCGAGCGCAATAATGCGTTCAGTCCAGAGCACACCATCAAGGAACAGCTTGCCGTAGGCGATAACATCCTGATAGTTCAGGTGCCACACCTGTTTGTTCAGGCTCACCGGCTCCAGGAAATGAATGTGAGTCCCCACTAACCCAGCAGGATGCGGGCCAGCGAATTGGTTAAAGGTTACCTGTCCCTGCGGATGCCCACCCAGTTTCCCGCCGCTGCCCTGGCAGACGTGCACTCTGCCGTCGGTCAGGCGCGTCAGTACGGTCAGACCGGCGTTAAAAGCGTCGCGCTGGGCGAGTATAATTGGCTGCGGGTCGGCAGCCAGCGGGTTAGTGTCCATCGCAGTGACGAAAATAGCCGCGGGTTCGGCACCTGGCACAGGTGTCTTGCTGAAAGGGCGCGTGCGCATCGCGGTCCACAAACCGGATTCAATGAGCTGTGTGGTAACCGTTTCACGCGGGAGCGTTGCCAGCTCATCGGGCGCGTAGGCGTTAAAGGCCACGGCATCATCGCCTTCAATATCGATAACAACAGATTGCAGCACCCGACGCTCACCGCGGTGGATGGCGCTGACAATGCCGCTGGCTGGCGCGGTAAAACGCACGCCGGGTATCTTTTTATCTTCGAAAAGCAGCTGCCCTTTGGCGACCCTGTCGCCCTCTTTGACCGCCATCGATGGGCGCAGCCCGATATATTCTTCACCTTTCACCGCGACACGCGTGACCGCCACATCATCAATGCGTTGCCCGTCAGGCAGGCCAGCTATAGGCAGATCGAGGCCTTTGGTTATTTTAATCATACAGTTCGCAGGTATCCGTTAACGACGGCATCAGTTCGAAACTGAAGCCAGCGTTTTGGTTAACGAAACAAAAGAAAGGAGTAAAACCTGAAACCCAATGACCATCCGTGATTGGGCATATGAGAGATTGAAGCATCCTTTCTTACGCTGTTTTGAGAGTCAATACATTCACCATTCGAATGAACATCCATTTACCCAATTTCTCTTCGAATGATTCAGTAACGAAAGTTTACCATTTTCTCTTTCTTCGATGCAGAAGTTCTGCTTTTGAAGCCGCTAAATTGCGAGCCGATACGCAAAGTGAACGTGTTTCAGACAAAGATAGCTAGTGAATCATCGGCTTATCCTACACTCTTTGTAGCCAATGCTGTCAGGCAGAGAAACAGCACAACGCACCGGGTTCCGGCGGGAATGCACTATGAAATGGTAAACGCTTACCATCCCTCTTGCGAAAAAATGCGGTGGTGCTAAGGTGAGCGCACAAAAAACAGATTTGTCTGCTTTTTTCTCTCTATTGCCTTCCTGGCATGTTGTTATCTTTTATCAAGGAACAAGTAGTATGCGCAAAATCGCATTTGTTATTGCGATGCTTTTGATGCCGTGCGTTTCGTTTGCTGGGTTATTAAGCAGCAATACGCCAACGACGCCTGTCAGCAAAGAATATAAGCAGCAAATGATGGGCTCACCGGTTTACATCCAAATCTTCAAAGAAGAGCGCACACTCGATCTCTTCGTCAAGATGGGTGAAACCTACCAACTCCTCGATAGCTATAAGATCTGCAACTACTCAGGTGGCCTGGGGCCGAAGCAGCGTCAGGGCGACTTCAAAAGTCCGGAAGGGTTTTACTCGGTGCAGCGCAGCCAGTTGAAGCCGGATAGCCGCTTCTATAAAGCGATTAATATTGGTTTCCCGAACGCCTATGACCGTTCTCACGGTTATGAAGGGAAATATCTGATGATTCACGGTGCCTGCGTGTCGATTGGCTGCTATGCCATGACCGACTCCGGTATTGATGAGATCTTCCAGTTCGTGACCGCGGCGTTAGTCTTCGGCCAGTCGAGCGTTGAAGTCAGCATCTATCCATTCCGCATGACCGATGCCAACATGAAGCGTCACAAATATTCCTACTACAACGATTTCTGGCAGCAGTTGAAGCCGGGCTACGATTACTTCCAGCAGACGCATAAGCCGCCGATGGTGTCGGTTGTTGATGGGCGTTATGTGGTCAGCAAGCCGCTGAGCCACGAAGTGGTTCAGCCGCAGCTGGCCTCAAACTATACGCTCCCCGAGGCAAAATAATCGCCATTCGCCTGGCATAATCTTGTGCCAGGTTTCATTCCCCGTCAGCGGTTGAGTTGCTATCACGGTAACCACATCGTTGGCGGTGGTCTCCTGCTGAAAATCAATTTCCACATCCCTATCCAGAAGTTTTGCCACGCCAAAAGGCGCACGACGCGTTATCCAGTACAGGTTGGTTGAGCAGAATGCCATGACGTAACGGCCATCTGACAGCAGCATGTTAAACACGCCCTTTTCGCGCAGTTCGTCCGCCAGCGAGGCGATGTACTTAAAGACCGCCTGCATATTGCCAGGCGTACGCGGATAGCGCTCGGTGAGCTTGTACAACAACCAGCAAAAGGCTTTTTCGCTGTCGGTTTCCCCGACCGGGCGGAACTGTCCCGTTTCCAGCGATTTATAGCCGGTAAGCTGCCCGTTATGGGCGTAGGTCCAGTTGCGCCCCCAGAGTTCTCGGGTAAACGGGTGGGTATTTTCCAGCGCCACCATTCCGCGATTCGCCTGGCGAATATGCGCAATGACGGAGCAGGACTTGATGGGATAGTCCTGCACCAGTTTCGCGATAGGAGATTGGTAGCTGGGTTGGGGGTCTTTGAACGTGCGACAGCCTTTGCCTTCATAGAAGGTAATTCCCCAGCCGTCTTTATGCGGCCCGGTGCCTCCGCCGCGCTGGACCAGCCCGGTAAAACTGAAGCAGATATCGGTTGGCACATTGGCGCTCATCCCGAGCAGTTCGCACATAGCACACCCCCACAGCAATCGGGGCCGGAGCCCCGTGAAACTTAAGCTTTAACCATCTCTTTTTCGATAAGCATAATCAGGATATGAATCACTTTAATGTGAATTTCCTGAACGCGGTCAGCGTAGCCAAAATGCGGGACGCGAATTTCGATGTCCGCGGAGCCTGCCATTTTGCCACCGTCTTTACCGGTCAGCGTAATCACTTTCATCCCTTGCGCACGCGCCGCTTCAATCGCTTTGATCACGTTAGCGGAGTTACCCGAGGTAGAGATACCCAGCAGCACGTCACCCGCACGGCCCACGGATTCAACGTAACGAGAGAACACATATTCATAACCGAAATCATTACTCACGCAAGAGAGATGGCTGACGTCGGAAATCGCAATTGCCGGGTAGCCCGGACGGTTTTCACGATAACGACCCGTCAGCTCTTCTGCGAAGTGCATCGCATCGCAATGAGAACCACCGTTGCCGCAGGAGAGCACTTTGCCGCCGGCTTTAAAGCTGTCTGCCAGCAGGACTGCTGCGCGCTGAATCGCATGGATGTTGGCTTCATCCTTGAGGAAATTTGCCAGCGTATCGGCGGCTTCATTCAGTTCGTTACGAATAAGATCCTGGTACATGAGGATAATCCTTCAGCATTAATAAAATTGTCATCGCTAGTGTACCGGATAGCGCCAGCCCAGAGAAGCAAGCAGGAATGTATTCACCAGATGTTTGGATTTTTAGTGCGCTAAAAAGAAGCAACAATGTGAGCGAGGTTGTAATTATTTTGTAAACACATTGCTAAATAAAAACGGTTCAACTACAACCATATCATCACAAGTGGTCAGACCTCCTACAAGACAGGGGCATTTCTCTATGATGATTTTGAGTATTGTTTTAACCATTGCCGTACTCGGCGCACTCTTCTACCACCGCATTAGTTTGACGCTCGGCAGCGTAATTCTGCTGGCCTGGACTGCCGCTCTCGGCGCGATTGGCCTGTGGAACCTGTGGCTGCTGGTACCGCTGGCCATCATCCTGGTGCCGTTCAACTTTACGCCGATGCGTAAAGCGCTGATCTCCACGCCGGTGTTCCGCATGTTCAGCAAAGTGATGCCGCCGATGTCGCGCACTGAGAAAGAAGCGATTGATGCTGGTACCACCTGGTGGGAAGGCGACCTGTTCCGCGGCAACCCGGACTGGAAAAAGCTGCACAACTACCCGCGTCCACAGCTGACCGCCGAAGAGCAGGCGTTTATTGATGGCCCGGTTGAAGAAGCGTGCCGCATGGCTAACGACTTTGCTATCACCCACGAGATGGCTGACCTGCCGCCGGAGCTGTGGGCCTACCTGAAAGAACACCGTTTCTTCGCAATGATCATTAAGAAAGAGTACGGTGGTCTGGAATTCTCCGCTTATGCCCAGGCTCGCGTGCTGCAAAAGCTCTCCGGCGTTTCCGGCATTCTGGCTATTACCGTCGGCGTACCTAACTCCTTAGGACCGGGCGAACTGCTGCAGCATTACGGTACTGAAGAGCAAAAAGATCATTACCTGCCACGCCTGGCGCGCGGTCAGGAGATCCCATGCTTCGCGCTGACCAGCCCAGAAGCAGGCTCTGATGCTGGTGCAATTCCGGATACCGGCGTCGTCTGTATGGGCGAGTGGCAGGGCGAGCAGGTTCTGGGCATGCGTTTAACCTGGAACAAGCGTTATATCACCCTCGCGCCAATTGCGACCGTACTGGGCCTGGCGTTCAAGCTTTCTGACCCGGAAAAACTGCTGGGCGGTGCGGAAGATTTAGGCATCACCTGTGCGCTCATCCCAACCAACACCCCAGGCGTTGAAATTGGTCGTCGTCACTTCCCGCTGAACGTGCCGTTCCAGAACGGTCCAACGCGCGGTCAGGATATCTTCGTACCGATCGACTACATCATCGGTGGGCCGAAAATGGCCGGTCAGGGCTGGCGCATGCTGGTTGAATGTCTGTCCGTTGGCCGCGGGATTACCCTGCCGTCCAACTCAACCGGTGGCGTGAAATCCGTTGCGCTGGCGACCGGTGCCTACGCGCACATTCGCCGTCAGTTCAAAGTATCCATTGGTAAAATGGAAGGGATTGAAGAGCCATTGGCGCGCATCGCAGGCAATGCCTACGTGATGGACGCCGCGGCAACGTTAATTACCTACGGCATTATGCTCGGTGAGAAACCGGCGGTACTGTCGGCTATCGTGAAGTACCACTGTACCCATCGCGGCCAGCAGTCCATCGTTGACGCCATGGATATCGCCGGTGGGAAAGGCATTATGCTCGGTGAAGGTAACTTCCTGGCACGTGCTTACCAGGGTGCGCCAATCGCCATTACCGTTGAAGGCGCGAACATTCTGACTCGTAGCATGATGATCTTCGGCCAGGGCGCTATTCGTTGCCATCCATACGTACTGGAAGAGATGGCCGCGGCGCAGAATAAAGATGCCGATGCGTTCGATAAGCTGCTGTTTAAACACATCGGCCACGTCGGTAGCAACAAAGTGCGCAGCTTCTGGTTGGGGATTACCCGTGGCTTAACCAGCCCAACGCCAACCCGCGATGCGACCAAACGTTACTATCAGCATCTGAACCGTCTGAGTGCCAACCTGGCGTTGCTGTCTGACGTTTCCATGGCGGTGCTGGGCGGTAGCCTGAAGCGTCGTGAGCGCATCTCCGCCCGTCTGGGTGATGTGTTGAGCCAGCTGTACCTCGCCTCTTCCGTCCTGAAGCGCTATGACGATGAAGGGCGTAACGAAGCGGATTTACCGCTGGTACACTGGGGCGTTCAGGATGCGCTGCATCAGGCTGAGCAGGCCATTGACGACCTGCTGAAGAACTTCCCGAACCGCTTTGTCGCAGGGGCAATGCGCGTGGTTATCTTCCCGACCGGTCGTCATTACGATGCGCCGTCCGATAAGCTCGACCACAGCGTAGCGAAAATTCTGCAGACGCCAAGCGCCACCCGTTCCCGTATCGGCCGCGGTCAGTACCTGACCCCGAGCGAGCACAACCCGGTTGGCCTGCTGGAAGAAGCGCTGGTTGACGTCATGGCAGCCGATCCTATCCACCAGCGTATCTGCAAAGAAATTGGCAAGAACCTGCCGTTTACTCGACTGGATGAACTGGCACGTAATGCGCTGGCTAAAGGCCTGATTAACCAGGAAGAAGCGGCCATACTGACCAAAGCAGAAGTCAGCCGACTGCGCAGTATCAACGTTGACGACTTTGCACCGGACGAGCTGGCAACCAAGCCGGTAAAGCTGCCGGACAACGTGCGCAAGGTTGAAGCCGCGTAATATTGATGCCGGGTAGCGCAGCCTACCCGGCATATCCCCTAAATAATTCGAGTTGCAGGACAACACGCAAGCGCGGTTTAAACAGCGCTTACTCTGGCCCCGACATCGAATTTTTTCACATCCTTATGGGAAAGCCAGCATTCCAGGCTACCTATTCATCAGCGCATTAACAGATGAGCGCGAAGTGCTCAGCATCGGCATGGCATCACCCGCGCTCTCCTCATCGCCGTCATCACTACCCGTAAATGCCACGATCATCTCTCGTACCCGCTGAAGTGATACGGGCGCATCGACCGGCGCCGCCAGCGGCAGCGGAATGTCGTCTTCAAGGTGGTTAAGGATATCCTCCACCAGCCAGTCAGTACCATCGGCAAAGGTGATGTGTTCCACCTGGCTCTTTGATGAAGAGAAATAACTTTTGATAGTGACGCTGTCGATACTGTCTGCAAAGCCGATCAGAAGATCGTTTCCGCTACGCTGGATAAGGGCGTTCTTCGCCTGTAGCGTCTCGCTGAAGCTGAGGGTATCGCTGTTGCTACTGCCTTCAATGAGAGTGTCTTGACCATCACCAGCGCTGAACAGGTAGGTGTCGCTGCCAGTGCCGCCTGACAGCACATCATTCCAGCTCCCAGCATCCAGCGTATCGTCACCCGTACCGCCGTACAGCACGTCATCGTTACTGCCGCCATTCAGAGTGTCATTGCCGTCATCGCCGTCATCGCCGTACAGCTTATCGTTACCATCGCTCCCGTTGAGGACATCGTCACCACCCGCAGCATGTATTTCCGAACTGGTACCATAGCTCTGCAGCGTCTGCGCCTCGTCGGTTCCTGCCTCCAGCATCGCCTTCACCGTCGCCACATCCCAGACGGTGCCGTCGGCAAACACTATCTCCTCTACCCGGTAGCGGTTTCCCTCGCTGTAGAAATAATCTTTCAGACAGAGGCTGTCGGTGCTGTCCCGGAAACTAATCATCAGGTT
>NZ_CABTJS010000094.1:0-93773 GCF_902485085.1 uncultured Kluyvera sp. | reverse complement strand
TTCACACGATTCCTCTGTAGTTCAGTCGGTAGAACGGCGGACTGTTAATCCGTATGTCACTGGTTCGAGTCCAGTCAGAGGAGCCATATTTAAGAAGCCTGCTTAGGAAACTAAGCAGGCTTCTTGCTTTTCTGCGTCTGGTAAAAAAAGCCGGACGAGCGTCCGGCTGGGGTTGGCTTAACGGAATGGCGGTTCGTTGAAGGTGCGCAGTTTGCGTGAATGCAGGCGGTCGCCCTCGGCGCGCAGCAGGTCGATGGCCCGAATGCCAATCTGTAGGTGCTCTGAAATCGCCCCTTCATAGAAACGGTTTGCCTGACCGGGCAGCTTAATCTCTCCGTGCAGCGGTTTGTCGGAGACGCACAGCAGCGTGCCGTACGGTACGCGGAAGCGGTATCCCTGCGCGGCAATGGTCGCACTCTCCATATCAATCGCCACGGCGCGGCTCAGGTTGAAGCGTAACGCCGATGCGGAATAGCGCAGCTCCCAGTTACGATCGTCGGTGGTGACCACCGTCCCGGTACGCAGCCGCTGTTTAACCTCTTCGCCCGGCATACCGCTAACCTGCTTGGTCGCGTCATAAAGCGCGCGCTGTACCTCGGCAATGCTCGGGATCGGAATATCAGGCGGCAGCACGGCGTTCAATACGTGGTCGTCGCGCAGATACGCGTGTGCCAGCACATAGTCGCCAATCGACTGGCTTTCGCGCAGGCCGCCGCAGTGGCCGATCATCAGCCAGACGTCTGGACGCAGCACCGCCAGATGGTCGCAGATGTTTTTAGCGTTAGACGGACCCACGCCGATGTTGATCAAGGTGATCCCTTGACCGTCTTTGGTGATCAGGTGCCAGGCCGGCATCTGATGCTTTTTCCACGCGAGGTCGGAAATGGCCTCTTCCGGCGCTTCGGTGTCGGCGGTTATCCAGATTCCTCCGGCGCAGGAGAGTGAAACATACGGGCTGTCCGGGTCGAGGATCTGGCTGCAGCCCCAGCGCACAAACTCATCGACGTAGCGGGTGTAGTTGGTGAACAGGACAAACGGCTGGAAGTGCTCGACCGGCGTGCCGGTATAGTGACGCAGGCGCGCCAGCGAGAAGTCTACGCGGCGAGCGTCAAAGTGCGACAGAGGATAAAAATCGGTGGCGTGGGTCAGGCCATCCGCCGTTTCGTCGCCAATCTGCGATAGCTCGGTGGTTGGGAAGACACGCGTGAGATCGGCGCTCATCGAACGGTCGAGGTTGAGGCCGTCAATCACGTAGGGATAAGGAATCTCATGCTGTGACAGGCCAACCTCAATATGCGCGTCGTAGTCTTCATGCAATAGACTTAGCTGTTCGAGCAGGTAGCTGCGAAAAAGCGTCGGGTGCGTGATGGTCGTGGTGTAGCAGCCGGAGTGGGTAAAACGACCAAAGGCGCGCGTTTTTTGCGCCTTATGCGCGTTGCCGCTCCAGGAAACAGAAAGCTGCGGGTAGACAAATAATCCATTCGCGCGTGCTTCAGCACTGGGTAGCGAGCGGTCGTCAATAAAAAGACGAATAGCGTCACGTAATGCACTTACCGATTGATCGTACAGCGCCTGGAGTTTCTCCAGCGCCTGTTCTGGGGTCAGACTCACGCCCGTATTACTCATCGTTCGCTCCTTGTGTGCGGCTTTCCCCGATAGTATGCCAGCCGATGATGAAACAAAAGCGTATGCCAGTTTCAACGTAACAACTGATTAACCTTTAACCGGGGGATTTCTGATACGGTTAAACGCAACGCAGTGGGGCAAAAAAGCTATAATCAACCCACATCTGCCGTGAATTGAGGAAAGGGAAATGAAACCTCGTGTAAAACTCTTGTGTGCGTTAGCGCTGGCCTTTAGTAGCCAGAGCGCGCTGGCTGTGACCTATCCGCTTCCACCGGAAGGGAGCCGTCTTGTGGGCAGCACGCTGAACATCACGGTGCCGCAAGATAATCACCTGCCGCTGGAGGCCTTTGCCGCGCAGTACGGACAGGGGCTGAGCAATATGCTGGAGGCGAATCCGAATGTGGATGTCTTCCTGCCAAAATCGGGTTCCACGCTGGTGATTCCGCAGCAATTGATTTTGCCAGACACGGTACGTCGGGGGATTGTGGTGAACGTCGCTGAAATGCGGCTGTACTATTATCCGCCTGAAGGGAATACCGTCGAGGTGCTGCCGATTGGTATTGGCCAGGCCGGACGAGAAACACCGCGCAACTGGGTCACTGCCGTTGAGCGTAAGCAGGAAGCGCCTACCTGGACACCAACGGCAAACACCCGTCGTGAATATGCCAAGCGCGGTGAAAGCCTGCCGGCTTTTGTTCCCGCAGGGCCAGATAACCCGATGGGGCTCTACGCCATTTATATCGGTCGACTTTATGCGATTCATGGCACCAATGCGAACTTCGGTATTGGGCTTCGCGTCAGCCAGGGCTGTATCCGTCTGCGCAACGACGATATTAAATACCTGTTTGACAACGTGCCGGTGGGGACGCGGGTGCAAATTATCGACCAAGCGGTGAAGTACACTACCGAGCCTGACGGCAGTCGCTGGGTGGAAGTTCATGAACCATTGTCGCGCAACCGCGCAGAATATGAATCTGATAACAAAGTTCCGTTGCCAATTACGCCTGCACTGCGTAGTTTTACTCAGGGTGAAGGCGTAGATGGCAGCCGGGCAAGAGGGGCGTTGGATAGACGCTCCGGTATGCCTGTGAACATCAGCGCCTCGCATAACGCGTTATAAGTCTGCTTATATTCAGAGCCAGAAGCCCGCGATTGCGGGTTTTTGACTTTTTAACCAGGGTTGGCGGAAGGAGCATTGAATGAGTGATGTTGTGAACTGGGGCGTTCTTGGTTATGCCCGAATCGCGAAGAATTCCATTATTCCTGCTATTGCGCGTGCCGATAACGCTCGCGTCTACGGGGTGGCTTCCCGCCATCAGGATGAACTACCGGTCGGTGAATGGCAAAAAAGCTACGGTGACTATGCCGCACTGCTGGCCGACGATGCGATTCAGGCGGTCTATATTCCTCTGCCGAACTCGCTCCACAAAGAGTGGGTTATCCGGGCGCTGGAAGCGGGTAAGCACGTGCTGTGCGAAAAACCGATTGGCCTGACCGCTGATGAAGCGCGCGAAATGCAGCAGGTGGCAAAGCAGCAAAACCGTCTGCTGATGGAAGCCTTTATGTATCAGTACACCGACCGGGTGCGGGTTATTAAGCAGGTGCTCGAGAGCGGTGAACTGGGCGAGCTTCGCCATATTAACGTTTCGTTCCGCTTCCTGCTCGACCGACCTGGCACCATCAAAATGCAGCCTGCGCTCGGCGGCGGCGCGCTGTATGACGTCGGCTGCTATCCGGTGAACTTTATCGGTATGGTGACGGGTCGCCTGCCGGTGAGCTGCAAAGCGGTGAGCGAAACGGAGCAGGGCGTGGACACTAACCTGTCTGCGCTGCTGCAATATGACGATGGTTTGATCGCCAATATCCACTGCGGCTTTAACGCCTTTGGTCGTAACTACGCGGAAATCATTGGGACGAAAGGGATGCTGGTGGTTGATAAGCCGTTCCTGGATGACGCGGGAACGCTGTATTTGCATACCAATGAAGGCGTGCGTGAACTGCCGGTCAGCGAATCAGATCGCTATCAGGCAGAAATCCGCCACTTCTCCAGTGCGATCCTCAACGAGCCGTCGCGGTTAATCCCGCTCGATGAGACCGTCCGCAATATGCAGGTGCTGGATATGATCCGCGCTGCGCTATAGTGCAGCTGGCCCGGCGGTGGGCTGCCGGGCTGCTTTAGTGGAAGTGCATTTATAAAAGAAAAACCAAATTTATCAGGGTAAAAAGGGCTGATTTTTTCTGCCATTCTTCCGTGAAACCTCTGGCGTAACGTAGTCGTGAGGGCCTGCTACGACAGAATGCACCTGACGAAGCTGATAACTGTGAGGCGAGAATGGGAGATTTTTGCTCTGTATCTAAGGGGTAACAAACTCTCACCGGATTAAATTCACTGAGCGGTGCTGAAAACGGATATCAGCCGATACTGACGGTGCCGCTACCGAGAACCACGCCGCCACAGTCAACCGCATCACCGGTTCTGGCGGCAGGGAGCCCATCAATAAATACAGTGGATGAGCCACTGGCGATTTTTCGCGGATGAGGAGGGTGTTTGGGTTTTGAATGCGGAGTTAACGGGTCCCCCATACGGGCGGCGGGTAACCCGTCAATAAAGACGGTAGAGGAGCCTGCGGTAATTACGGTCTCGTAATAACCATCATGCTGAGTACCTTTGTCTGATAGTTTAGCGGCCAGCGACATAGTATTCTCCGGATAATTTATTATCTTACGATAACGACTTTGTCATTGATAATTGAAAAATATGGCGTGTAAGAATACACGATTTCATTATTTTTATTTTTAAGTCTCAATGGTGAATTCTCATAAATGCCACTAGATAATCTGAATACCCGGCCATTACAATAGGTAGTAAGTTTATATTTTTTCCACTCTAAATCTATCGGTGTTAAATTCATATCAAGAACATTTCTAGGGAGGTCATATGATTCAAAAACGATATCAGGAGATATACCTTCCGCATTTCCCATTTCCTCGTTTGAAATAGCTGCCATTTTCTTCAATGTATTCACATCTTTGTCCTTCATGGCCTGCCAGATTTCCCTGTATATATCCTGAATGGCAGGTAAATCCTTTTCTGATACGACTCTGTCTGCATCTACCCATGACCATGTCTTTATACCGCTAAATTCAATATCACGATAAAATCGATGCAAATACAACCAGCTATCTTCGGGAAGTTGCTCCTCAATAATTCTCCCCTCATGTCTGGAACCATCATAGCTAGAGGATGATGTTGCGATAATATTTTTTTCATCATCGACAGAAAGTTTGACTGTTGTTACGTTTTCGCTGGAATTAATAGTGTCTCTGGTAATCGTAAATTCACATTCGGAATCAGAGAAAAGGGTATCCCGGTCTTGAGAATCCACTGATCCCATGAGTACTTCAATCCTGTTTTTTCCATTTTCGATAAATGACGTAATGTTGTCACCTGCTGCTATTGTGCCGCTTGAGTACGTGAAATTATCAAAAACAGGAAATCCATTAACCCTGACCATGCATGCGCTACGTTTTGTTTTAAATGACACTAAATATTTTATACCATCCATTGTTTCTGCCTTGGGTGAAGAAATGTTGAATAATATAAGTAAAAAAGTAATGCTATAATAAATGAAATCGATAAGGTGATTTTTTTTTCTCAAGTTTACCATGAATAATCCATTCCTTTTTTTGTCCTTCGGTGTGCTTTGTCGTTACACCAGTAGTTTTTGTTGATACTCGACCGCTTTCTCCGTTTCTTGTTTTATCGCCATCTTTGGCAATACCTACTGAAATGCTGGCCCCAACCTCTGCCCGAATTCCATTATGATAAAATATCATCTCTATATTATTTTGTGCAGTTGAATCAAAGACAATGACCCCTTCAGCAATTGCCTTTGCATAAACTTCAAAAGCCCCTTCAAAAACATAAATTTTGACCCCGGACCGGGCGTTGGCTTCCAGAGATAATGCCAGCTTAACCTCATTACTTCCTTCCACCCGCCAGTTCCAATTTTTCTTATCATCTGATTCAAATATTAGGGACAAATTAATTGTTCCGGAAGCTATCAGATCAAATTTCAATCCCAGATATGCTCCATTATCACCACTCTTGACGGAACTTTCACGCGCGGCAAGTTGTTGTCTGATTATATCAGTGACACTTGCAGCGCCATACCATGCAGCAAAGGCCTGTAATAAATCAAATGTTATCCTGAGTCCTATTAGAGGGGAAAATCCTGCAGAGACTTTTCCCTTAATATAAACTGATTGTGTATTATTATCTTCAACCAGTTCTCCACTCCCCCCGACTGATAATTTTGGGTATAATATATCAGTATTCAATATTTTATATTTAGTGCCAGCGCCTTCATTTGTTGATAATGCTTTACCAACCATATCAAGGGTTCTGGTGGCATCCTGTAACAGTTTCAATTCTTTAGCTTTTCTTTTAAAGTCAACTTTTAATTTTTGGCTCAAATCATGTCGTGGAGATGTGCCTAATTTATATGACAGGGTTCCATCAATATCAAGGGCATCACTAATTGAATATTTAGGTCGTTTGGTCCAGCCTCTGGTTCCTCGATTTTGCTGTCCTGCCTTTCTGTTCTCTTTACGCTGTTGATCTTTTAATTCACCATCGCTGTATTCTTTAGTCTTATCAGTAAGACCAATTTTGACATCTATCTTCCAGTCATAATTTGGATATACATTGATATGGCTCCATATTCTGTCATGCGGGGCAATATTGAATATTTGCCTGAATCCATCTGAAAAATTAATGTCTCTTTCAACAAGTTGGTCGCCATAGCATTGACCCACGCGTAATATATATTGACTCTTTGGTAACCAATTTAACGAACTGTTTTGATAGAGTATATATTTACTTATAAATATGATTGTATTTATATCTGATAGAGTGTTTGTTACTTTCTCATTGTAATTTACTTCATAGTTTACAGTTCCACTTGTGAATTTTTTTAACGTTTCCTTGTTGTCTATGTTATATATAATGCCATTGGGGCAGGCAGGATTATGAGAAACACAGGTTTTTCCTGTCAAGGATAAAGCAAGCGGAGTGGACTTATCGGTCTTGTTAATTATTTCTATATGAGAGTAAAAATCATTCTGTTTGTATTCATATGTCCTTTTTTCGATTGTTAATTTAAATGAATGAATACATGTATCCGGGTGTTTACAATTGCAGATAGATGAACCTGCGGTTGTACTTGTCATAATTCGCCTCTATTTACAATGGAACATTACCTAGTTCCCTGATTAACAGGGTTTCGGCTTTAAATACCCCATCTTCATTGATGTCGCAGAGGATTTCCCTGAAATCTGTGGGTATCAAACCCACCTCCAGACAGCCACGTCGGCAGAATAAATAAAACAATCCACGAATACTTCTGTCATCTGTGATCTTCTGGAGTCTTAGCCATTGTAATATATCTGATATTACTTCATTATTAATCTGTTTTGGATGTACCCCCCACGATTTGAGGCATTCTATAAGTTTCACAATATAGCGTTGCTCAAATATTGATGTTAGGGTATTCATTTGAGCAGGAGATATTTTTATCATTTTATGCCTGATGCCAGCACCTGCTGGGAACTTATTCTTGATAGCCATAAAAACTTCTATTTTTTGTTTACCATCCAAATTAGTAGATATTGTTTCTATGGGGCCAAGAAACAGATATTTTTCCCATTCAGATAAAACAGAAAGAAAATCCCAGACATTTCGGGGATCATAAAAGCGAAACAATACTGGCTTCGTTTCCCCTGGTATCAATACCTGGAGATATCTTCGTAAATGTTGCCGTAGCACATTCATGGAGGAGGGCGTGGTCAGAGATATTCCCCACGGAGTATCTTTGGCACTTAACCAAGCCTCCACCTCCTGCGTCACTTCTGTCAGGTAAGGTGCTAACGCCACTAAATCTGGCTGTATTGGCTCCGCATACAGGCAGCAATGAGGTGGATTCGTCTCCCTTAAAAAATCCAGCAATCCTTCTTCAACGGCGCCATCAATAATGGCATACTTTTTCTCCATTACTGGTCCTCCTTCGGACAGTGCGCCACAAACATTGAGCCACTTCCGGCTGCTGCTTTCAAGATCACTGGGCGCATCGGCAAAATCACATCTCCTGGGCTGCCTCCGCCATTGAGGTTAATTTTCGCTCCTTTTATATCCACCCCTCCTGAATGAATGACTACGAATGTACTACCTACACGCAGGCTGATTTTACTGTCGCTCTGCAATACAACATCGCCCTGTACACTAATACCTAGCGCACCGCTTATTTTCTGTGCCAGGTCGCCTTTTACTTCTAACCCTTGGTTGCCTTCCGTCAGGCTGAGATGGTCTTTCGTGGTTTTATGGTCCTGCTTTCCTTCAACCGTAACTTTCCTATCATTCGCTACGACCAGCGATTCATCATGGCCGATACTGGTTGTCCGGTCATAATTGACCCGTACATCCTTGCTATTGAGTACTTTTACCTGCATATTTTTCTGTGCGTGAAGAAAAATCTCCTCATTATCAGTCGCATCCTCAAACCGCAGTTCGTTAAATCCGCTTCCCATATAGGTTTTCGAGCGGATGGTCATCTGCGTTTTTGTTCCCGGCAGGCTGCCCGGCGAGCGGTTATCCTGGTGGTAGGTGCGTCCCATAATAATGGGCTGGTCGGGGTCGCCGTTGAGGAAATCCACTATCACTTCCTGGCCCACGCGGGGAATGGCGAGGTTGCCAAATCCGGCACCGGCCCAGGCCTGTGACACCCGTATCCAGCAGGAGCTGTCTTCGTTGCCCGGGCAGTAGCGGTCCCAGTGAAAACGTACCCGGACACGGCCATGTTTATCGCAGAAGATTTCCTCGCCAGCCGGCCCGGTGACGATGGCGCTCTGCGGGCCGTCCACGGAGGGTTTTGGCAGAGGAGAGGAGCGCCATGTCCGGTCAGCCGGAATGACGTCAAAATTGTTGCTCAGCGTGGTTCCCTGACCCTGTCTGCCGTGCTGTGCCTGAGGCTGTTCCCCTTTCAGCACACAGGCGGTGACCTGCCATTCGCGGTTCAGCGTGAGAGAAGGGTGACCAGTAAGGGTGAAACGTCTGCCGGGCCACAGCTTCGCTGAGTTACTGACCCCGGCAGCGGTTTCTGCATCGTGGCGGAAGCCGTCAGCCAGATAGCGGGCAAAGTCCTGCCCGTGCTGCTCGTCCTTGAAGCGCCCCGGATAATCGAAGATTTCGTACTGGGTGCGCTGACCGTTGAGGTGTGTGGCGTGGTGGCTGAAGTAGCCGGGCCAGCCGGGGGTTTTAAAGGTGTAATCCTGGTTTTCGACGGAGGAGGGGCGAATCTGTGCCCGATAGAGGAACTCACTGACGCATTCCGTGGAGACCTCGCTGCGGGTGTTAGGATTAAAGGGCAGGGAGCCCAGCGTGGAGACTCCCGCCACATCGTCGCAGAGCATCAGCGTCTGCTCCGTTCCGGTCGGCGAGCACCAGTCAAAATAGAAAATGCCTTCTTCGGCCCACAGGCGGGAGAGAAAGGATAGGTCACTTTCGCCATACTGTACGCAGAATTCGCGTGCAGGATGGGCTTCATAAAAGGACGGAGTCCAGTCGGAGACGCCGTTTTCGTCCAGCAATGTGGACGTGATGGCCAGGATATCCTGCTGCTGAAAGATGCGGAAGTTTTGGCGCAGTCCGGCCCGCCAGAGCGGTGGCGAAAGGGTCAGATGGTAATTCATCTGCCAGTCGTTGTTCTCGCCAAGCGCCACGCCGGTGATGATAGCGCAGAGGCAGCGCTGGACAACATTCCCCTGCCAGACAGTGAGGGTGGCGTTTTTCTCGAGAAAATTTTTAGCTGTGAGGTCGGGGAGACCGCTGGCGATATCGACTGTGAGTGTAAAGGGGGTGGAGAGGTTTTGATGGAGGGTGAAGCTCACCACGGCGGTGCTCATCGCCAGTAACCCGTCCACGTCGAGTGTAAAACGCAGACCCTGTTGTGACATAACCTTATTCCCGGAGTTGTTGGCAGAAAACAGAGCCACAGTCAGACATTCTTACAGTAATGGCACGGTGCAACGTGCGTTTTCAGACATGCTACCGCCGAAGTTTCCGGCATCCACCATCTCCCGTATGCAAAACGTAACTCTGTACTGATACTGCTTTTTATGACCTGACCTTTAAAAACAGCACCCTGCCTTTCGGCAGAATGCTGTCAGTTTTTACTTATGCTTCCAGCGGCGCGCGCCAGTCGTCCGCGCCTGAGGTGCCTGCTGAGACGTGCTCCCACTCAATTTTGCGGTAAGCCAGGGAGACTTTGACCAGTTGAGTGAACTCACGTTTCCCTTCATCCTGGCAGTGCGGCATATGGCAGTCGATATCCACGATGGTGGAATCGGTCAGACGGGTGGTGAAGAAGTGCTCCTGTTTACCTTCCACAGAGGTGCGGTACCAGTGCAGTTCGGTGGTCGGCAGCATTTCACCGGAGGCCAGTGCGTTGTACAGCAGCGGAACTGCTTTGTTCAGAGCCACGGTAAATATAAACGGTTTGTGCGAACGCTGGCCTGACGGCTGACCGGACTGCGGATCGGTCGGAACGGTGACGTTATGGCTGAATTCCTGCACCAGCATTTCGTCTTCATGGCCCTGAACGTAGATATTACCGACGGATTCAGCGGTAAAGGCGCGATCGGTGATCAATCCCTGAGTTTGTCCCTTAATTGAGATGTAACACGGTGTTGGCATTTTCTTAACTCCTTTGCACTATTTTATGTTTACGCTAATTTCCATTAGCGCGGTAAATATTTTCCGACAAACGCAAAAACATTTTTCCAAAATTTTTTGCGTTTGTCTCTGAACTGGCCACTCTGCTGTTTGTATAGATTTCAGTAAAATTTAATCTACAGATTATCATGCCTGGTAATAGATTCTTGAAATAATAAGAACCTCAAGAATTAATATTAATTAACCCTGTTTTATGTTAGTTGTTTGATTTAATGGGCCTACTTATTTGTTTTTTAAATGCATTTATCTGTTTCATTTTTCGTAATTATTAAAAATGGACGTGGAAACAAAATATCCTTACAAAACAACGCGTTAATTTAGTGTCTATTCTTGCTGTCAAACTAGGATATACCAACATAAAAAATAAAACACGAAATTGTGTGTTATCTTTCGTACGGATACATATTCCTTGACTAGTGCTTGGGAAATGGTTTTAAAATTACAAATCGAGATCGTTGTAATCCTATGATGATGTTTTTGTCATAGCGATTTTTATTCCCTTTGTCGTATATTTTTTATGGATGATTCGACCCTGTATAATCAGGGAGAATATTTATCATTATCTACGGAATATATCTATGATTAATCATAATGACGGAAGTATAGCTCCAAAGGAAAGAATTAACGTCCGTTACATTCCACGGACGGATGGCCAGACAGCTGAAGTGGAATTACCGCTCAGCTTGCTGGTTACCGGGGATTTAAAAGGTAAACCGGACGATACTCCTTTGGATGAACGCCAGCCGGTGGCTATTGATAAAAATACCTTTAACGCCGTGCTGGCGAAGTCTGGCATTGAACGTAACGTTTCTGTGCCATCGGTACTTAACGGCGTGTCGGGTGCCCGTATGGATATCAGCCTGAAGGTGAAATCTATGGCCGATCTCTCGCCGGATAACATCGCAGCTCAGGTACCGGAGTTGAAAAAAATGCTGGAGCTGCGCGAGGCCCTGGTCGCCCTGAAAGGGCCGATGGGCAATATCCCTGCGTTCCGGGCCCAGCTACAGGCGCTGCTGGATAACGAGGAAACCCGTGAGCAGTTGATTCAGGAACTGGGTCTTGCCAGCGGCAAATAACGTGTACAAGGATTTCACTATGTCAGATATTGCATTGCAGGAAGCTCCTGGCTCCACCTCTCCAGCAGCTTCGTCATCCCTGCTGGATAACATCATGGCGCAGAGCCGCTTTCAGCCAGAGTCCGAAAGCTATGACATTGCCCGCCAGGGCGTGACGGCGTTTATCTCCGCCCTGTTGCAGAATGAAGCCGAGTCCGTCGATATCCTGGCGGTGAACGCTATGATCGCTGATATTGACGATCGCACTGGCCGGCAGATGGATCTGATCCTCCACGACCCGGCCATTCAGGAGCTGGAAGCGCTGTTGCGCTCTCTCAAACTGCTAGTTGAACGCACTGACCCACGCGAAAACATCAAAATTTATCTGCTGCATGCCACCAAAGAAGAACTGCTGGATAATTTCGAGTTCGCCCCGGAAATCACCCAAAGTGGCTTGTATAAACACGTTTACTCCAGTGGTTACGGCCAGTTTGGTGGCGAGCCTGTTGCAGCGGTGATTGGTAACTACGCGTTTAATAACAATGCGGCAGACCTGAAGTTACTGAAATACATCAGTGCGGTGAGCGCGATGGCCCACGCGCCGTTTATTTCATCAGTAGCGCCGGAGTTCCTGGGGCTGGAGTCCTGGACTGAGCTGCCGGGCATTAAAGACATTGGTGCTATCTTTGAAGGCCCTGCTTACACCAAGTGGCGCGCCCTGCGTGAGTCAGAGGATTCCCGCTATCTGGGGCTGACCTCTCCGCGTTTCCTGCTGCGCCAGCCTTATGCGCCGGGAGATAACCCGGTGAAAAGCTTCAACTATCGCGAGAATGTCAGCCATCATCATGACGACTATTTGTGGGGCAACACCGCCTTTCTGCTGGCGGCAAACATGGCGGACAGCTTCGCGAAGTACCGCTGGTGCCCGAATATTATTGGCCCGCAGAACGGTGGCTCGGTGAAAGATCTGCCCGTTCATCTGTATGAAGCTATGGGACAGGTTCAGGCCAAGATCCCGACCGAAGTGTTAATCACCGACCGCCGCGAGTTCGAACTGGCGGAAGAGGGCTTTATTACCCTGACCATGCGTAAAGGTTCGGATAACGCCGCGTTCTTTTCGGCCAATTCGGTACAGAAGCCAAAAACCTTCCCGAATACGCCGGAAGGTAAGGAAGCCGAGACCAACTACAAGCTGGGAACGCAGTTACCTTACCTCTTTGTTATCAGCCGTCTGGCGCACTACATCAAGGTGCTGCAACGTGAGCAGATCGGCTCCTGGAAAGAGCGTGGCGATCTGGAGCGCGAACTGAATGCCTGGATACGGCAGTATGTGGCTGACCAGGAAAACCCACCCGCAGATGTTCGCAGTCGTAAACCGCTGCGCCAGGCAAAAATTGAGGTGCTGGATGTGCAAGGCGAGCCGGGTTGGTACCAGGTGTCGTTATCGGTGCGTCCGCACTTCAAATATATGGGCGCCAGTTTTGACCTTTCGCTGGTCGGGCGTCTGGACCGGGATTAAACATCATGATGAAGCGGGATATTGAGAAAGGGGGCAGCCTGTTTGACCGCATTGGCGAGGCGGCGACTTCCCGGTTTTATCGCCGGCCAGGCGTCAGTCTGCTGCACTCCATCAGCGAAAACCTGCACAACATTCTCAATACCCGCACCGGCAGTTGCGCTGGTTCTCCAGCTCTAGGCATTACTGATTTAAATGACGATATTTTAGCCTCAGGTAATTTCAGGGAAGAGATTGCCAGAGGTATCCACGACTGCATCCGTCGCTATGAGCCCCGCATCACTCGGGTGACGGTGACAGCGGCGTCACCGGACGACTATGTACCGCTGACGCTGCGTTTTCATATTGCGGGGCAGGTCAGTTTTCATGACGCCAGGGACGTTCTGGAGTTTGACATTCTGCTGGATAACCGCCAGCGCTACCGGGTGGAGTACCTCTGATGGCCTTTGAAGAACGCTATTACCGTGAAGAGTTGGACTACCTGCGGCAACTGGGCAAGCTGCTGGCGCGGGATAAACCCTATCTGTCCCGCTTTCTGGCTGAGAAAGAAGGTGACCCTGACGTTGAGCGCCTGATGGAAGCGTCGGCTTTTCTGGCTGGCGGCGTGCGGCAGAAGCTGGAGGACGCGTTCCCGGAGTTCACTCATGGGATAATCCGCATGTTATGGCCTAACTATCTGCGCCCGGTGCCTTCTATGTCGGTGATTGAGTATCTGCCTGAAGGTAATATCAAAGCACCGGTGCAGGTTTTGCGTGATGAACTAGTCAGTTCAGGCGTTCGCGTCACCTCATCAGGCCGGAAGGTGCTGGGAGACGATGACCGGACGCCACCGTCTTCCTGCCATTTTACGCTGGCGCGCGATATCTGGTTACAGCCTTTACAGATTCGGGATGTGTGTAATGCCAGTAGCCTCGAGGAAGGCATCATTGATATTGACTTTTTTGCCGAAAACGGTGTGTCTTCCCGAGCGCTGAATTTAAATAAAATCAATTTCTGGCTGGGTAATGAAGATGACTACACCCGCTATCAGCTATACCTGTGGTTCAGTGAACGTCTGATGGACGCTGAACTGATTATCGGAGAACAGCATGTTCCTCTGCCGGATCTGTGGCTGAAAGCCGCCGGGTTTGAACGCGAGGATGCGTTGCTGCCGTGGCCAAAAAACGTTCACAACGGCTATCGCGTGCTTCAGGAGTACTTCTGCTACCCGGAAAGCTTTTTCTTTTTTCATCTGCGTGATGCTGTGCCGTTACCGGATAATTTTCACGGTGGCGCATTTACACTACGCCTGCACTTTAACCAGCCGTTGCCGGTGGATATCAAGCTCCGTGCCTCATCGCTACACCTGTTCTGCACACCGGTGGTGAATCTGTTTGTCCATCAGGCCGAACCCATCGCGCCGGACGGTAGCGCTCCGCAGTATCCGCTGCGGGCCAGCCACCAGAATGCCAATGCATACGATATTTTCCGCGTGAAGTCGGTATCCAGCAAGATATCCGCTTTCGATGAGGCTTCCGGAGTTGCCAGCGCGTCGCGTCTCTGGCCGGAGTTCGAAAGTTTCAACCACCAGATGGAGTACAGCCGCCAGCGTGAGGTGGTCTACTGGCATCACCGGACAAAAACCTCGCTGTTTCATCGCGGGCTTGAGCACAGCATTGCGTTTGTGCATGCCGATGGCAAACTGCCCGATCCCGCACACCTGAGCGGCGAGGCACTCAGCGTTTCGCTGGTCTGCACCAATCGGATGCTACCCACGCAGTTGCACATTGGCGACATTTGCGTGGCGGTGGGCAAAAACCCAGCGGTCGCTAGCTTCAGCAACGTTACCCGCCCGACGCGTCCACTTTATCCGGTAACCGACGGCGATATGCAGTGGTCGCTAATTTCCTGTATGAACCTGAACTATCTCTCGCTACTGGATCGGGAGGCGCTGGTGCAAATCCTGCGTACTTTCGACCTGCCGGGTATTCAGCATCCGCAGCAGGCCCGCTTGTCGCAGCAGAAGCTGGACGCCATCGAGAGGATGGAAACAAAACCGGTGGATCGGCTGTTTAAAGGTGTACCGGTGCGAGGTCTGTCCACCACGTTGTGGATCAATCCGATGCCGTTTGTTTGCGAAGGAGAAATCTACCAGCTTGGTAATGTGCTGACCCATTTCTTTGCGCTCTATGCCAGCATCAATTCATTTCATTGTCTGAAAATTATCAACACGGAAAGTCAGGAGGCCTGGGAATGGCAGAACAACGGCCAGCACGCCCTGATGTAGATTTTCCTGCAGACGTCCGTGATACCAGTTTTTATGTCCTGCTGGAGTCGCTGTACCGTCGTTACGGAAAGCCTGGCTGTGAACCTTCGCTGCGTGCGGAACCGGAACAGGAGGTGGTGCTGTTTAAATCCGATGCCAGCATTGCGTTTCCGGGCAGCGATCTGACCTCACTCACGCGTGATGACAACGGACAGTTTACGCTGACCACAAAATTTCTCGGCTTTTCCGGTAGCCAGTCGCCGTTACCCGGTTACTACCTGGATCGGATGGCGCGGGAGTCGGCGCAGAATGAAGAAGGGCTAAAAGAATTTCTCGATCTGTTCAGCCACCGCTGGACGCAGTTTGTGTATCACGCCTGGAGAAAATACCGCTATCACATCTGCTTTCGCAATGGCGGGACGGATAGCTTTTCGCAGCGCATGTATGCGCTGGTCGGACTGGGTAGTCAGAGTCTGCGTGACAAGCTCGCCATCAACCACAGCAAGATGCTGGCTTATGTAGGGGTGTTGGCCGCGCCGGGGCGGGCACCGGAAGTGGTCTGCGATCTGGTTTCACACTGCTTTGATTTACCGGATGTGACCCTTGAAAGCTGGCAGCTGCGCCGGGTGGCAATTGATCCCGGCGAACAAAACCGGCTGGGCGAGCGTAACCCGAAAAATAAAACCGCCGGATATGTTCCCGGTCGCTCGGTTGTAGGCGTCAATTTTACGCTCGGTGCCCACGTACCGGATCGTAGCGGCAAATTCCTGCTGCGGATCGGCAGCCTGTCCATGTCCCGCTATCTGTCGTTTTTGCCTGGCGGAGAACACCATGAGGCGCTGACCCTGTTTATCGCCTTTTTGCTGCGTGACCAGTTCGCCTGGGATTTACGTCTGGATCTGGCTCCGGCGCAGGCGCAGGGCATGAAGCTGGGCGACCGCCGCCGTGCCTGCATTGGTCGCACTGCTTTTATTGGTGAGCCGCAAACGCCGCCATCCATCACTCTCCACATCAGGGACTAATTTTATGGAGCCACAAATGGCTGAGGAAAAAACGACATCTTCCGGATTATCGCTGACGTTGCAGGTGATGAACGGCAATGAGCTAGAAAGCGGCCGCGCCGCGAAATGTCTGTTTTCCGCTGAGGGTGGAGATATTGGTCATGCTTCCACGTGCCACTGGTCGGTGCAGGACAGAGCTGGTGCAGTTGCCGGTCGCGCCTGCCAGATAGTGCTGCATGACGCCGCGTTCTGCCTGCGTAGTCTGATGCCCGGCGTGATGATTAACCTGGCGGCGGTTGCCACGGATACCGGACTGGTACGTCTGCGTCAGGGCGATGAAATCAGCATTGGCGCGCTGGCGCTGAAAGCCTTTTTACATGAAGGCCGTCGTGTCAGCTATGACGAACAGATGGCCGCGCCGGAAAGCATTGTTAACCACCGTGACAGCCTGACAGAAACGTTGATGTCCACCGAAGGTCAGCCGGATTATTCGGGGCTGCCGTACCGCCATCAGCTGACAGCGACCGTGGCGAACGCCTTTTCCACCGATCCGTTGCAGGTTTTGCAGAGCGAAACTCTCACCACGGCGGCAGCAGGTGCCTTCGGTCAGCCGACCGTACCGCTGTCCGATCTGAAAGCGGGCGGCGGGATCGACACGCCATTTATGGATCTGCCACCCGTGTATACGTCACCGCATGATGAGGCGCTTTCCTCGGCGGAGACGGTGCAACGGCATCTGGCGGTGACGCCGCTGCTCCGTGGGCTGGGCAGTTCACTCAGCGTCAGCAATTCGCAGGATGCGGATGCCTTTCTGGAAGAATCCGGACGTGCGCTGCAGGCGGCCATTCAGGGACTGCTCGATTTGCAGTACAGCCAGAACAGTCTGTCGGATAAACATCTGCGTCCGCTGGAGGATAATCCGCTGCGTCTGAATCTGGACTATGCCACGGTGCTGGAGGTGATGTTCGCCGAAGGAAAAAGCCCTGTACATCTGGCAGCCCCGGCAGCAATCCACGAGAGCCTGCGCAACGTTCGCCATCACGAAGAAGCCAACCGGGCCGCGATTGCCGAAGCGCTGCGGGTGATGCTTGATGCTTTCTCACCACAAAACCTGCTGAAGCGCTTTGTTCAGTACCGGCGCAGTCATGAACTGCGCCGGGCGCTGGACGACGCTGGAGCCTGGCAGATGTACCGCCATTATTACGATGAACTGGCGTCTGACCGCCAGCAGGGGTTCGCGATGCTATTTAACGAGGTGTATGCCCAAGTCTATGACCGCGTGCTGCGTGAAAAGCAGCGGGAACCGGAAGCATGATGAGAGGCAGGTTTGCGTGCGTTCTGCTGTTTATGGCGCTGGTTGGAACGTTAAGCGGCTGTGAGATGAGCAAAAAAATCGGCCAGGTTATCGCCAATCCGGACATCACGGTGGGTGACCTGAAGCTGCAGTCCTCAACGGTGACACTCACGCTGCTGACTGAACCTGATGCCAATATGAACACGGAAGGGGAAGCTGCGCCAGTGGATGTGCAGCTGGTGTATCTGAGCGACGATTCAAAATTTGAAGGAGCGGACTATGACCTGGTGGTGTCCACGCCGTTGCCAGAGGCGCTGGGGAAAAACTATATCGACCATCAGGATTTTACCCTGCTGCCCGATACGCTTAAAACGCTGCCTGACATAGAGCTGGATGCCAAAACGCAATTTATCGGTATTGTCGCTTATTTCTCCGACGACCAGGCAGGCGTCTGGAAGCAAATCGTACCGGTGGAGAACACCGGCCACCACTATCGCCTGCTGGCGCATCTCCGGCAGAACAGTATTGAAATGAAAACCGAGGATAACTGACGATGGCAACCACCAATAACCGCGTGCTCTGGCAGGAGGGGCTGTTTGCACTGCCGCAGCATTTTCAGCAGCAGCAGCGCCATACCGATTATCTGCTGCACGAACGGCTGGACGCGCAGACGGACTTTGCCTGGGGATTTACCGAACTATCTCTGAATACCGAACTATTGGCGCAGGGAAGGGTGATGATTGACAAGGCCGCAGGTTGTCTGCCGGACGGTACGGTATTCCGCATTCCTGACCAGGATCTACTGCCGCTGCCGTTTCAGCCGGGCGAACTGACAACGCCGGAGAGCCACGACATTTATCTGGCGCTGCCGGTCAGTGGCCATAATATCAGCGAAATTCAGGACGTACGCCGTGCCGGGCAGAGTTCAGAACGTTATCGTCTGAGCTATATGGACGTCTGCGACGTGCATACGGAAAACGGTGACGTCCAGCCACTTTCGCTCGGTCAACTGGTGTTCCGCATTGTCAGCGGAGCGGAGGATCTCAGCGCGATGATGGTGCTGCCGCTGTGTCGTATTCGCAGTCTCCGGGCAGGCGGCGGTCTGGTAGTGGATGAGGAATTTATCCCCACCTGCCAGACGGTGCGTGTCAGTCCGATGCTGAACCGTTTTGTCGGTGACGTGCAGGGGATGATCGCCACTCGCGCCGCCGATCTGGCGAAACGAATTGGCTCGCCGGAGCAGAGCGGTATTGCCGATGTGGCCGAGTTTATGATGTTACAGATGCTCAACCGTAGCCAGATGCACTTCACTCACCGTGCTCATCTGCATACTCTGCACCCGGAGACGTTTTACCTGGATCTGGTGCGTCTGCTCGGCGAACTGATGACCTTTACTGAAAACAGCCGTCTGCCGTGTGCGGTCGAACCCTACGATCACCGGGATCTCACACAGTCCTTTAAAACGGTGATCCCCGAACTGCGCCGGGCGCTCAACATTGTTCTGCAACCGCGCGCGCAGAACCTGCCGCTGATCTTTACCGAGGGGGTGTATCTGGCGACGGTCAACGATCCGGGATTGTTGCAGTCCGGGGTGTTCGTGCTGGCAGTCCGTGCCCGGATGCCACATGCGCAACTAATCCTCCAGTTCACCCAGCAGTCTAAAATCGCCGCCACTGACAAAATCCGCAATATGGTCAGCGTTCAGGTGCCGGGTATCCCGCTGCGCGCACTACCTGCTGCGCCTCGCCAGTTGCCGTACCACGATGGCTATGTCTATTTCGAGCTGGAAAAAAGCGGTTCCACCTGGCAGGACGTGTTAACGGCGGGCGCGCTGGCGATGCATATCTCCGGTACTTTCCCGGATCTGGATATGCAGCTGTGGGCAATCAGAGGCTGATTTTATGAGTGAAAAGACGGTCCTTTCGCTGGATGAGCATGATGAAGAAGCCACCTCCCGCCAGTATAAACTGAGCCTTCGCGGCAACAGCCTTAACCCGATGATCGACGCCGCCACGCCGCTGCTGGGGATGGTGATGCGCGTGACCGAGATGAGCGGCAACGCCATGCCTGAGCACCTGTTCACGCAGGTGGTGACGGACGTTCAGGCGGTGGAGCAGTTGCTTCAGGAGCAGGGTTATGAACCTGGCGTGATCGTCTCGTTTCGATACATCCTCTGCACTTTCATTGACGAGGCTGCGCTGGGTAACGGTTGGTCGAATAAAAATGAGTGGATCAAACAGTCACTGCTGGTTCATTTCCACAACGAAGCCTGGGGCGGCGAGAAGATCTTTATTCTGTTGGAGCGTCTGATACGCGAACCTGCGCGTTACCGGGACCTGTTGGAGTTTTTGTATCTCTGTTTTTCGCTCGGTTTTCGCGGGCGCTACAAGGTGGCCGTGCAGGATCAGGGCGAGTTTGAGCAGATATACCGCCGTCTGTATTACGTTCTGCATAAGCTGCGTGGCGACGCGCCATTCCCTTTATTACATCAGGACAAGAAAACCCGAGGCGGGCGCTACCAGCTTATTAAACGACTCACCGTTAAGCACGTCCTGCTCGGCTGCGCTGCCGTGCTGGCGACATTCTATCTGTTTTACCTGCTACGTCTGGACAGCCAGACCCAGGACATTCTTCACCAGTTGAACCGGCTGCTTGCCAGGTAAGGACGCCTTTTATGATCCAGATTGATGTATCCACGCTGGTAAAACGACTGAACCCGTTTTCCCGCCAGGCGCTGGAGATGGCCGCCACGGCCTGTATGAGCCTACAGGCCACCGAAATTACCGTCAGTCATGTACTTATACAGATGCTGGCTATTCCGCGCAGCGATCTGCGCGTCATTATAGAAAAAGTCGCGATTGGTAGGGAAGAACTGGGGCTGGCGCTGACGGTGGAGCACTATGCCACGACGCGCCACGCCGACAGTTACCCGATGTTCTCACCGCTGCTGGTTGAATGGCTGCGTGACGGCTGGCTGCTGGCCTCCGCCGAGATGCAGCAGACCGAACTGCGTGGCGGCACTTTGCTGCTGACACTGTTGCAGTCGGCACACCGCTATGTCCCGCCCGCAGCGGCCCGCCTGCTGACGGGGATCAATCGTGACCGGCTGCGCCAGGATTTTCCCGACTGGACGCGGGAATCTGCGGAGTCGGTAATGCAGAACGGGGAGCAATCCGTATCTGCGGCGCATTCAGAAGACAGTCTGCTGGGACGCTACGCGAAAAACATGACTGAGGATGCCCGTCAGGGACGACTCGATCCGGTGCTGTGCCGTGATAACGAAATTGACCTGATGATCGACATTCTCTGCCGCCGCCGTAAAAACAACCCGGTGGTGGTAGGCGAGGCGGGCGTCGGCAAGAGCGCGCTGATTGAAGGGCTAGCGCTGCGTATCGTTGCAGGCCAGGTGCCGGATAAACTACGCGATACCGATATTATGACGCTGGACTTAGGCGCGTTGCAGGCGGGGGCATCAGTCAAAGGCGAATTTGAAAAACGGTTCAAGGGGCTGATGGCGGAAGTGCTCCAGTCACCGAAGCCAGTTATTCTGTTTATTGACGAGGCGCATACACTGATTGGTGCGGGCAACCAGCAGGGCGGGCTGGATATCTCTAATCTGCTTAAACCGGCGCTGGCGCGCGGCGAGCTGAAGACCATCGCCGCTACCACCTGGAGCGAATACAAAAAATACTTCGAGAAAGATGCCGCGCTGTCGCGCCGCTTCCAGTTAGTGAAGGTTAGCGAACCCAACGCCGCCGAGGCGACCATTATACTGCGCGGTCTGTCGGCGGTGTATGAGCAGGCGCATGGCGTGCTGATTGATGACGACGCCTTACAGGCTGCGGCAATGTTAAGCGAGCGCTACCTCTCCGGGCGACAGTTGCCGGATAAAGCCATCGATGTGCTGGACACCGCCTGTGCGCGGGTAGCGATTAACCTCTCTTCGCCGCCAAAGCAGATTTCAGCGTTAACCACACTGTGCCGCCAGTGCGAGGCGGAAATCCGTCAGCTCGAGCGGGAAATTCGTATTGGTCTGCGAGTGGACACCACACGTCTTGGTGAAGTCCACACGCAGTATGAAACCGCACAGACGGAACTTCAAACGCTGGAAGATGCCTGGCATCAGCAGCAGGCGCTGGTACAAGAGATTATTGCGCTGCGTAAAGGGCTGCTGGAGGAAACTGAAGCGATGGCTGAAGCAGAATCGGCAATTTCTCCTGCTGAACGCCTGGCGCAACTGACCGATGAACTGGACATCCTGCACTGCACACAGTTGTTGGTTTCCCCGCACGTGGATAAAAAACAGATCGCTGCGGTAATTGCTGAATGGACCGGCGTGCCGCTTAACCGTCTGTCGCAGAATGAGATGTCGGTCATCACCGACCTGCCGCAGTGGCTTGGCGACACCATCAAGGGCCAGGATTTAGCCATTAAGCATCTGCACAAGCACCTGCTCACCGCGCGCGCCGACCTGCGCCGTCCTGGCCGTCCGCTGGGGGCATTCCTGCTGGCGGGGCCGAGTGGCGTGGGCAAGACCGAAACTGTGCTGCAACTGGCGGAGCTGCTTTACGGTGGTCGCCAGTATCTCACCACCATCAATATGTCAGAGTTCCAGGAGAAGCATACCGTCTCCCGTCTGATTGGTTCGCCGCCGGGCTATGTCGGTTATGGCGAGGGCGGGGTGCTGACCGAAGCGATTCGCCAGAAACCGTACTCTGTTGTTTTGCTGGATGAAGTCGAAAAAGCCCACCCGGACGTGCTTAATCTGTTCTACCAGGCATTTGATAAAGGCGAGATGGCCGACGGCGAAGGGCGGCTGATTGACTGCAAAAATATCGTCTTTTTCCTCACGTCCAACCTTGGCTATCAGGTGATTGTCGAACACGCAGACAACGCAGAAACCATGCAGGAAGAACTGTACCCGGTGCTGGCCGACTTCTTCAAACCGGCGCTGCTGGCGCGTATGGAAGTGGTGCCGTACCTGCCGCTGTCACGCGACACGCTCGGGACTATTATTGCAGGGAAACTGGCGCGCCTCGACAACGTGCTGCGTTCCCGCTTTAACGCGGAAGTGATAATTGCGCCGGAGGTGACTGATGAAATTATGCAGCGCGTCACCCGCGCCGAGAACGGTGCACGCATGCTGGAGTCCGTGATTGACGGCGATATGCTGCCGCCGCTGTCGCTTTTGCTGTTGCAGAAGATGGCGGCAAACGCAGCGATCACAAAAATAAACCTCGGCGTGGCGGACGGCGAATTTACCGCTGACATTGAAGAAGAGATAGCCGTCAGCGATAGCGTGCCGGAGCAGGAAGCAGAGGATGCTGCCCTGTGAGTCACGCGCACGTTTTCCGGTATATCGCGTTACTGGCAGGGATGACTGTCAGCGCTGCACAGGCCACGGTTCAGCCGGAGCGGGGTGTTCCCGGTATTGCTCTGGAGGCCGCGGCGGCGACGGCGGCAGATATTCGGATCATTACTTGTGCGGATGTACAGGCCCGGGTGAAAGCCATGAACGCCTGCCGGAAAGAGCCTGCTCCGCTAGAGCGGCTTGACTGCTATGACCGCATTCTTGCGCCAGAACAACCGGAGGGCTTTACTCGCGTGCTGACAAAAGCGCGTTATCAGGGCGAGTCCTGGACACGAGCTATTGAACAGGAGAAGCGGCGCACGGATAACGCTACGACGCTGCTGATAAGCGAAAACACCGGTGAACGCCCGACGGTAATTATCACCACTCCCGCCATCGGCAGCCTGCCGCCGCGCCCGGTGCTGGTTTTCTCCTGCGTGGACAACATCACCAGGATGCAGGTGGCACTGACCCAAACCCTTTCGGAAAACGATATGCCGGTCAGCCTGGTGACTGAGGGCGGCACGTTTCGTTCGCACTGGTTTGTGCGGGAAAACGGCATGCTGCTGGAATCCAGTCGAGGCCTGACCGGGATTGAAGAAATCAAACATCTGTTCGGCTCAAAAACGCTGACGATTGATACCGGACCGGGAAACAAACTGACCTTTAACATTGACGGACTGGCACAGACCATTGTGCCGTTGCGTGATGCCTGTCACTGGGCAGGGGAGTGACGAATATGGATATACAGAACCCGGAGTTCTGGCTGTCTCACTTGCTGGAAATACTGCCGGAAGAGAAACTGACTGCGAAACTCAGCGATGATAACCCGCAGTGGGAATATATAGACGGTGAAATCGTCAAGCTCGGCTCGCTGAATCATGCACAGCTTGATGTGCCGGAACTCCAGCGGCAGGGGCTGATGCTTCTGGCTTCAGAAAGCAAGGATTTTCGCCTGGTGGCACATCTTCTGCGTACCTTGCAACACGCGGGGAATCCGCTGCTGGCGCTCAGGATGCTGATGCAGTATGTCGCGCACTACTGGACCACCGGCTGGCCGCAGAACGCCGCGAACAAAGGGCGTTTTGCCAGCCAGATACTGAAACGCTTTGAACCGGGGATCGCCGCATTTGCCGCCGCTTCAGCGCCGGAGCAACGGGACTTTCTGCTGGGCGAGCTGACAAAACTGGCGCAGTGCTGGCAGTCGCATAATATGCCGGAATTGGCCTCCGCGACGGATGATTTATTCGCGTTGTATCAGCGGGCGTTTTGTGACCGTTCTCCTGCAACGGCTACGTCAGTACCATCAATCTTAATAACAGATACCCCGACCGCCATTTCTGCTCCTTCCGCGCCGGATACCGCTGTCCCTGCGACGGTGGTGAGTATTGACAGCCACAGTGATAAAGCCTGGCGCGACACGCTGTTGAAAGTCGCCGCCATTCTCTGCGAACGCCAGCCGGACTCGCCGCTGGGCTACCGGCTGCGCCGTCAAGCGCTGTGGCAGACCATCACCAGCGTTCCTCAGTCGGAAAGCGACGGGCGCACGCCGCTGGCGGCAGTTTCCGCAGATATGACGGCGGACTACCGGGCGCGGCTCGCCAGTGCTGATGTGGCGCTCTGGCAGCAGGTGGAAAACAGCCTGCTGTTGGCCCCGTACTGGATGGATGGTCATTATCTGTCCGTACAGATTGCAAAGAAACTGGAGTTCAGCGATGTGGCAGAGGCGATTCGTGATGAAGTGCGTCGCTTCCTGACCCGCCTACCGCAGCTTACTGCACTGAGTTTTAACGACCACACCCCGTTTATCAGCGACGCCACCCGGAAGTGGCTGGCGGATGAACCCACAAAGAGCACAGGCACAGTGAGGGACGGTGATGAATTAACGCAGCAGGTCTGGCAAAGCTACCGAGAGCAGGGGCTTGAAGCCGCGCTGGTGCTGGCGGAACAGCAGCCGCAACACTCGCCTCGCCGGCGATTTTACAACCAGTTTTTGACGGCGCAGCTGCTGGATGCGTCCGGTATGGCACAGCTGGCGCAGCAGCACTACCGGATGCTGTTTAAGGCGGGCTTGCAAACCATGCTGTCCGATTGGGAGCCGTCGCTGCTCAAGCAGCTGGAAGAAAAACTCACGCAGGAACAGTGAGATAAAAACAGGAGCGTTTTGTGTTCAGAATACCCACACCCCGTGTCCCCCGTCTGTTCAGCGGACTGGCTTCCATGCTCAGACCGGCCATGCCCCGATTTAAGATTTCTGTGGCGTGGCTGTTGGCGCTGGTCTGGGTCGTGCTGTTGGTCTGGATCTGGTGGAAAGGTCCGGCATGGCAATTTTATGACGAATCATGGCTGAAACCGCTGTCACACCGCTGGCTGGCCACCGCTGTCTGGGGCCTGATAACCCTGGCATGGCTGACCGTCCGGGTCACAAAACGCCTGCAAGAGCTTGAACGGCAGCAGAAACAACAGCGTGAGGAAGAAAAAGACCCGCTCAACCTCGAACTGAACGCCCAGCAGCGCTACCTTGACCGCTGGCTGCTGCGTCTCCAGCGCCATCTCGACAGCCGCCATTATCTGTGGCAACTGCCGTGGTACATGGTTATTGGCCCTAGCGGAAGCGGCAAAACCGCGCTGCTGCGCGAGGGCTTTCCGTCTGACATTATTTACACGCCGGAAGTGATACGCGGAACGGAACAGCGGCTGTATATCACGCCGCACGTCGGTAAACAGGCAGTGATTTTTGACGCCAGCGGTGCGCTGTGCGGAGAGCCGGATGCGGATACGCTGCACCGGCGTTTGTGGGAACACTGGTTGGGCTGGCTGGTACAAAATCGCGCCCGCCAGCCGCTGAATGGCCTGATCCTGACGCTGGACCTGCCCGATCTGCTGACCGCTGATAAGCGTCGCCGCGAAGCGTTGCTACAGATCTTACGCAGCCGCCTGCAAGCCGTGCGCCAACATCTTCACTGCCAGCTGCCGGTCTACATTGTGCTGACCAAGCTGGATCTGCTGGCCGGTTTTTCCCCGCTGTTTACCTCGCTGGATAAGGCAGAGCGCGATGCTATTCTCGGCGTCCCCTTTCCCCGCCATGCCCATGAGAATGATGACTGGCGTTCTGAGCTGAACGCATTCTGGCAGACATGGGGAGCCCAACTCAATCAGGCTTTGCCGGATCTGATGCTGGCGCAGAACCACCATCGCAGTGCCCTGTTCAGCTTCGTCCGCCAGATGCAAGGGGTTAACGATACGCTGACTGCGCTGCTCGACAGCCTGCTGGACGGTGAAAACATGGACGTGATGCTGCGCGGCGTATATCTCACGTCATCCCTCCAGCGCGGGCAGGTGGACGATATTTTTACGCAGTCCGCCGCCCGGCAGTATCAACTGGGTATCAGCCCACTCATGGCCTGGCCTCTGGTCGACACCATGCCGTATTTTACCCGCAATCTGTTTCCACAGACGCTGCTGGCGGAACCGAACCTGTCCGGGGAAAACAGCATCTGGCTGGGTAACGCCCGCCGTCGGATGATGGCATTTACTGCCGCCAGCGCGGTGTTGATTGTGCTGGCGGCCGGTGGCTGGCATCACTATTACAACAGCAACTGGAGTGCGGGCGTCAGGGTGCTGGAGCAGGCCAGAACCTTTATGGATGTTCCCCCGCCGCAGGGAGTAGATGACTATGGCGATCGGCAACTCCCTTTGCTGAACCCGGTACGTGACGCCACTCTGGCCTATGGCGACTGGGGCGATCGCAGCCGTCTGTCCGAGCTCGGGCTATATCAGGGGAGGCGCATCGGCCCGTATGTGGAACAGACCTATCTGCAACTTCTGGAGCAGCGTTATCTTCCGGCGCTTACTAACGGGCTGATAAAGGATTTGGCAACTGCCCCACAGAACAGCGAGCAGAAACTGGCCGCGCTGCGCGTGCTCAGAATGCTGGAGGATAAAAGCGGGCGTAATAACGAAGTGGTGAAACAGTACATGGCGAAACGCTGGAGCGAACGGTTTCACGGCCAGCGTGATACTCAGGGGCAACTGATGGCGCATCTGGACTATGCGCTGCAACACACCGACTGGCACGCGCAGCGTCGGGCGGGTGAAGGGGAGGCCATCAGCCGCTGGACATTATACGATAAACCCGTCATTGATGCGCAGAAAGAACTCAGCAAACTGCCGGTTTACCAGCGTGTGTATCAGAGCCTGAAAACGCGCGCACAAGGCGTTTTGCCTGCCGACCTGAATTTGCGCGATCAGGTCGGCCCGACTTTTGATCAGGTGTTTATCTCCGGCGATGACGACAGACTGATTATTCCACAGCTTCTGACCCGTCACGGGCTACAACGCTATTTTGTGGCGCAGCGCGATGAACTGGTGGCGCTGACGGCGATGGATTCCTGGGTGCTGAACCTGACCGGTAGCGTGAAATACAGCGACGCCGACCGCGCGGAGATCCAGCGCCAGCTGACCGAGCAGTATCTCGGCGACTACACCGCCACCTGGCGCGCTGGGATGGATAACCTTAACGTGCGCGACTATGAGTCCGTTACGGAACTCATCGGGGCGCTGGAGCAAATCAACAGCGGCGACCAGCCGCTCCAGCGGGCATTAATCGTGCTGCGTGATAATACCCATGCCATCGTCCTGCCTGACAAGCTGGATGATAAGGCGCGTGAGGAGGCGCGAAACGCGCCGGACTACGCACTGCTTACCCGCCTCGGTCACGAGTTTGCCCCGGAAAATAGCACGCTGGATGCGCAAAAAGACAAGGAAAGCACAATGCAGGCGGTTTACCGGCAGCTGACGGAGCTGCACCGCTACCTGCTGGCAATACAGAATGCCCCCGCGCCGGGAAAATCTGCCCTGAAAGCAGTGCAGTTACGGCTTGACCAGAACAGCAGCGACCCGATTTTCGCCACCCGCCAGATGGCGAAAACGCTGCCCGCGCCGCTCAACCGCTGGGTGGGTAAACTGGCGGATCAGGCCTGGCATGTGGTGATGGTGGAGGCGGTTCACTATATGGAAGTGGACTGGCGCGACAGCGTGGTGAAACCGTTCAGTGAGCAGTTAGCGGATAAGTATCCGTTTAACCCGCGTTCGTCGCAGGATGCGTCATTGGATGCCTTCGAACGCTTCTTTAAACCCGGCGGCGTGCTGGATACGTTCTACACGCAGAACCTGAAGCTGTTTGTCGAGGGGGGCTCGGAGGTGAACGATGACGATGCCGTAGTGATCCGCGAAGACGTGCTGCAACAGCTTGAACGGGCACAAAACATCCGCGACATCTTTTTCAGTCAGCAGAATGGATTAGGCGCGCAGTTTGCGGTGGAAACCGTGTCGCTCTCCGGCAACAAGCGGCGTAGCGTGCTGAATCTAGACGGGCAGTTAGTGGACTACAGCCAGGGACGTAACTATACCGCCCATCTGGTGTGGCCGAACAACATGCGCGAAGGCAATGAAAGCAAGCTGACGCTGATTGGCCTTAATGGCAGCGCGCCGCGCAGCATCAGTTTCAGCGGGCCGTGGGCACAGTTCCGGCTGTTTGGCGCGGGGCAGCTCACCGGCGTGCAGGAGGGCACCTTCAGCGTGCGCTTTAACGTGGACGGCGGGGTGATGGTCTACCGGGTGCATACCGATACTGAAGACAACCCATTCAGCGGCGGGCTATTTAGCCAGTTCCGACTGCCGGATACGCTGTACTGAGGAGACAGGGATGAATAACAACGTACTGACACAGACCATTGTGACCGGTAGCGATCCGCGTGCTCTGCCAGAGTTCGGCGCCATTCGCGAGGAAATCAATAAGGCTAGCCACCCGTCACAGCCAGAGCTTAACTGGAAGTTGGTGGAGTCGCTGGCGCTGGCGATTTTTAAAGCCAGTGGTGTGGATTTGCATACCGCGAGCTACTACACCCTAGCGCGTACCCGCACGCAGGGGCTGGCGGGGTTTTGCGAAGGCGTGGAACTGCTGGCGGCAATGATAAGCCATGAGTGGGACAAATTCTGGCCGCAGAGCGGCCCTGCACGCACAGAAATGCTCGACTGGTTCAATACCCGTACTGGCAGTATTTTGCGACAGCAGTTGTCCTTCACGGAGGCCGACCTGCAGCTGCTGTACCGCATCGAACGGGCGTTGCAGCTTATCTGCGACAAACTCCAGCAGGTGGCACTGAAGAAGATGCCGCGGGTGGAAAATCTGCTGTACTTTGTGCAGAACACGCGCAAACGGCTGGAGCCGCAGCCGAAGAACGCTACGGACACGGAGGCGAAAATCACCGTCAGGACGCTGGTCTATGCCCCGGAAAACGCCGTTGCCGCCATATCGACAGTTGCGGAGACTGTTCCTCCGTTACCTGACCTGCCGGAAATGACGGTGGAAGTTCACCCTCATGCGGCGGGAAACGCACCGCTTCTCAGCGTAAAAGGCTTTGTGGCGGGCGTGACCTGTAGCGCCATTATCGCTGCAGCGCTGTGGTGGTGGCAGGTGTACCCGATGCAGCAACAACTGGCCCAGGTAAATGACATCGCCTTGGGGGCCGCCACGGTCTGGCTGGTATCCCCCGACCTGAACCGCTACGGGCAACGTCTGCAACAGCTTTCGGATGTCTCGCCGCTACAGACGCTAGAAACCGGCATGCAGATGACGCTGACGGCGGACAGCCGCTGGCCGGATAGCCTGCAACAGCAGCAGGCGACCGCGCAGTGGAATGAAACGCTGAAAAACCGTGCGCAGAGTAGTCCGCAGATGAAAGGCTGGCAACAAACCCGCCAGGATTTACGGTCATTTGCCGAACTGCTGGTTCAGCGCGAACGGGCAAAAGAGGGCTTCACACTTTCCTATATCAAGACGGTGGTTTACCAGGCAGAGCGGACGCTGAACCATGAGATGCCGCTGGAATCGTTGTTGACGCAGTACCAGGACGCACAGGGGAAGGGGCAGACGACCGGTGTTCTGGAAAAACAGATTAATGAGCGGCTGGATGGTGTATTAAGCCGCTGGCTGCTGCTGAAAAATAACACCATGCCGGGAACGGCAGCCGGAACACCATCCGGAAAATAATAGCTGAACTAAAAGGAATTTATTATGGCAAATCCAGTTTACCTCACACTAAACGGGCAGCGTCAGGGGCTGATTTCGACGGGATGTTCATCGCTGGCCTCCATTGGCAATAAAGCACAACTAAAACATCTGGATCAGATTATGGTGATGAGCCTTAATCATGGGTTAAGCCGGGTGCAGAATGTGAATCATCTGATGCTGACATTCCGCAAGCCGGTGGACAAATCCTCTCCGTTACTGAGCAAGGCTATTAGTGAAAATGAATGTCTGACCTATGATTTTGATTTTTATCGTACCAACCGTTTTGGTATCAACGAAATGTACTACAGGATTAAGCTGTCAACCGCCCGGATAGCAAAAATAGATCTGATCGTTCCTCACACTATTACCAGCACTCAGGGACAACCCGAAGAATCTGTGTCGTTTACTTACGAAAGTATCAGTTGGGAGCACTGTATTGCTGGGACCAGTACGTACAGTTTGTGGGAGGACCGAATTTATTAAGGGAGCGGATGAATAGCGGGACAACCTATTCCATCCGGATTACCGATATTTTTCGTAGACAACATCCGCAGGGGCTGGCGAATATTGAACAGGCAAGCCTGAAGAAAGAGGAAAAATTTACGGATCAGATACGGGCATGATTTCTGATCCGGTAAAAGAGATAAGCCTGTGGACCGAGCGTTTTTATATCACTGTCTGCCGCCGCAGATTATTGGTGGCAGACGTCATGATAGAGTTTACTGATAGCGGTTGACCAGATCTTTAACCACTGCAGCATAGGTTTTCTGTCTGAGCTGGGTAATTTGCAGATCGGTTACTGCCGTTTTTACTTTCATGGCAGGCAGAATGCTATATTCATAGTTAACCGGAGACCAGGTGGCCCATTCCCCTGTCGCCACATCTACAAGCGCGAAGCGAACCAGATAGCGCAGTGACGTGGTGTCCTTCAGTTTTTCATTACGGTAATCTGACCAGCGGGTACTTTTTATTGCTGTATCATATGTCCCAGTCTGTAATGTGTCCCAGTAAACAATAATGGCCTTCTGATTGCCTTTTGCAGCGATATAACGCAATGCCTGCATATAATTCATATTTTCACTGACATCGGTATTCTGCTCTTCATTTTTAACCGACTTATTGCAGGAGACCATTTTTTGTTTATCCGGAATACCGGAGAATGTCGATATCTGGTAATATTTCGCCATTTCTTGCTGCATTAACGTTTCTGGCGCACGATTTCCTGACT
The DNA here is from genome assembly GCF_902485085.1 of uncultured Kluyvera sp. NCBI lineage: Bacteria > Pseudomonadati > Pseudomonadota > Gammaproteobacteria > Enterobacterales > Enterobacteriaceae > Kluyvera > uncultured Kluyvera sp. Next base: position 62,595 of record NZ_CABTJS010000094.1, on the reverse strand, counting down.
GAACCAAGATCACAGCTGCGTTCAATGGAACATGAAAATCCTCCCCATCAAGTGCCGTCTGAATATCTTCTTCCGAAACCGATAATGTGGTTTCGTTACCGAATACATCTTTATCAGTGAGTTGTATCGTGTGTTTACTGACGATGTCTACTGGCATCGGTTTTCCATTTTTTTTTGCATCAATAGGTGAGCGGGAGCATCCCGTTAACAGTAATGTTAACGCACATGAAAATATCACTAACCTGATATTCATTTTTATATTCCTTTATTTCATGATAACTTGCTTTTAACAAGACGAAACACCCTATTATTATAGCTTTCTGGTAGTTTTGTATATACTTAAATAAGTATTTACTTCTTCAATGAATGTTGTATTAATTATGTATTTTCCCTATTTTTAAATTTTGTAATGAATAGCGCTTGTACTTTAAGATGAAATACAAACTATGGAAAATAAGAAAGGAGAAGTTATGAATTCTTTCCCCTGCTACAGTAATAATGCTTCTATACCACTCTGGCTTACCATTGACGAAGCACTTGAGGTTGTTAACCGGCAAACAGGAGTGAATATTATGGTCAGTGAAGGGGGGATGCCCTGGGGGGCTGGATGTCACTACAACTACACTCCAGCCTGACGCAACGGTCTTGCCTCAGAGAGTGAAATGAGGGGATAAGCGCCGAGACTGATGCGGGATTTTTTGCCGCCAAAACGAAACTTGAGATATCAGAAACGCAGGCAGCCCGGATTGACTAGCAGACTTGAATCGTATGAATTAGAGAGTTTTACAGGATGTGGAGGAGAAAACAGATGAGCATCGGCGAGGATTTTCACGCTAACTTACTGAAACCTAATTATATAGGTACTTCTAAGTACGCCTGAAAACAGAAATTTGGCTCCTCTGACTGGACTCGAACCAGTGACATACGGATTAACAGTCCGCCGTTCTACCGACTGAACTACAGAGGAATCGTGTGAACGGGGCGCATATTATCGATGTCACCCCGGCTTGTCAAAGGGTGAGAAGCGCTAATAAGTTCGTTTGCTGACAATTTCAGCAATCAAGCCTCATTTGCTGTTTTTTTGACTGATTTGCACCGTGAAAGTGCAGAAGTACCCCTTATGGGGCAGATCGCAATCTTCTGATAGCCGCTAGAAAACGCCTGAGCCATAGGTTTACAAGGATTTACTGGCAATTTTAAAACTGGCAAGCATCTTGCAACTCCTCCGATTACTTAATGCCAGCGTGGCAGTGGATGTTGAACCGGAGGCAAAAATGAACTTAAGACGGCTGAAGTATTTTGTGAAAATTGTCGATATCGGCAGTCTGACTCAGGCCGCTGAAGTGTTACATATCGCCCAGCCCGCTTTGAGCCAGCAGGTCGCGACGCTGGAGGGGGAGCTGGATCAGCAACTGCTGATTCGGACTAAGCGTGGTGTGACGCCAACGGAAGCCGGCAAAGTGCTATATACCCATGCGCGTACCATCTTGCGCCAGTGCGAACAGGCGCAGCTGGCGGTGAATAACGTTGGTCAGACGCTCAGCGGCACGGTATCCATCGGCCTTGCGCCGGGAACGGCGGCGTCATCGATTACCATGCCGTTGCTACAGGCGGTACGTAATGAGCTGCCGGAAGTGCTGGTTTATCTGCACGAAAACAGTGGCACCGTACTTAACGACAAGCTGCTGAACGGCCAACTGGATATGGCGGTGCTTTACGATCGCGCACCGCTTGCCGGGATCGTCAGCCAGCCGCTGCTGAAAGAAGACCTTTACCTAGTCGGGACCCGCGATTGCCCGGGGCAGAGCGTTGATCTCACCGCCGTAGCGGAAATGAATCTTTTCCTGCCGCGGGATTACAGCGCCGTGCGGGCCCGCGTGGACGAAGCCTTCTCGCTGCGTCGCTTAACCGCCAAAATTATTGGCGAGATTGAGTCTATCTCAACGCTGACGGCGGCTATTGCCAGCGGTATGGGCGTGACGGTACTGCCGGAATCGGCAGCGCGTTCACTGTGTAGCGCCGCAAATGGCTGGATGGCGCGGATCACCACGCCGTCGATGAGTCTGCCGCTGTCGTTAAACGTGTCGGCACGCGGTCAACTGACCCCGCAGGCGCAGGCGGTGAAAGAAATACTGATGTCACTGGTCAGTCGCCCTATGTTGGATAATCGTGAATTACTGTTGGTGAGCTAAGCTTATATTCCATTCAGATATAACTTGCTGGTTTTTATTATTTGTTCACGAGGGCATCAGACTTTAACAATAGCTGAACGTCTGATTGACCCGGAGAGAAGCGTGAACTTCCAGCAGCTCAAAATAATTCGTGAAGCGGCGCGGCAGGATTACAACCTGACCGAAGTTGCCAATATGCTTTATACATCACAGTCCGGCGTAAGCCGGCATATCCGTGAGCTTGAAGAAGAGCTGGGGATTGAGATTTTTATCCGTCGCGGTAAACGCCTGTTAGGGATGACGGAGCCGGGCAAAGCCCTGCTGGTGATTGCCGAACGTATACTGAATGAGGCCAGTAACGTCCGACGTCTGGCCGATCTCTTTACCAACGATGCGTCCGGCGTGCTGACCATTGCCACGACGCATACTCAAGCCCGCTATAGTCTGCCGCCGGTTATCAAAGCGTTCCGGGAAATTTTTGAAGACGTGCGCCTGGAGTTAATTCAGGGCACGCCGCAGGAGATAGACGCGCTGCTGCATAACGGCGGAGCGGATATCGGTATTGCTAGTGAACGCTTAAGCAATGACGCGACGCTGGTGGCCTTCCCCTGGTTCCGCTGGCACCACAGCCTGCTGGTACCAAAGGATCACCCCCTCACGCATACCACCCCGCTGACGCTGGAAGCTATCGCCCGCTGGCCGCTGATTACCTATCGCCAGGGAATTACCGGGCGCTCACGCATTGACGAGGCATTCAACCGCAAGGGCCTTACGCCGGATATTGTGCTAAGCGCGCAGGACTCCGACGTGATTAAAACTTACGTTGATCTGGGGCTGGGGATTGGTCTGGTAGCCGAACAGTCTGGAGATGCGCAAGAGTCCGGGAACCTGGTGCGGCTGGATACGCATCATCTGTTTGATGCCAACACCGTCTGGCTGGGGCTTAAGCGCGGTCAGCTTCAGCGCAACTACGTATGGCGCTTTATCGAGCTCTGTAACGCCGGGTTGTCGCTCGAGGAGATCAAGCGCCAAGCCATGGAACTGGAAGAGACTGTACTGGATTACCAGATTTAACGCTGCGCCCCAGCCTGGGGCGCGCGGGTTTTTATCCCACCATGTCATTGCTTCTCTTTAACTCATTATATTCTGGGCCCACAAACTGGTGCCTGGTTTAGTCTATGTTTAAAAGGCACATCGCAGGATCGCTTTTGATTTTGTGATAACCCCTTTGCGAACAGAGAGATGATTCGGATAGCACTATGGCAATGATGCGTTTAACACGACTGCTGAATACGTCTGGCAAGACCATTATCTCGTGGGCGAAAAGGGCGTTTATCGGCCTGATGGTGGTCGTCATTGTCTTTTTCATTGGTCGTGTATACGAATCGCAACGTGGCCCGGCACTGCACCGCTGGCATACCTGGACGGCGGATGAAATGACCGCCAGTGAGATAGACCGTGCGACGTTTGCCGATTATCAGGCGCGGGAAACGACAATTTTTCGCGATCTGAAAAGCAAAGTGACGGATACGCTGAATGATGATGAAAAGACGCCGATTAACCGTTTTTACAGCCAAAGCCTGGTTTATCCGGGTAAGTTTCAGCCTGACTGGAATCGCTCTTTTGTCTTGCTGCCGCAGGGGAAACCTCGCGGCGTGGCGGTGTTGCTCCATGGCCTGACCGATTCCCCCTACAGCGTGCATTATCTGGCACTACGCTATCAGCAACAGGGGTTTGTTGCCGTCGTCCCGAGACTGCCAGGGCACGGCACGGCGCCGGGGGCGTTAACCGGAGTCGACCGTGAGCAGTGGATAGCGACAACCCGTATGGCCGTGCGTGAAGCAACTCGGCTGGCGGGAAATGATGTGCCGCTGCATATTGTCGGCTACTCCAACGGCGGGGCGCTGGCGATGAAATACGCCCTTGATAGCTTGGAGGATAGTTCGCTGCGTCGGCCACAACAGATAATTTTGCTATCGCCGATGATTGGTGTGACCGCCTTTGCGCGTTTTGCCGGGCTGGCTGGATTACCGGCGATTTTCCCCGCCTTTGCCCGCGCGGCGTGGCTCAACGTTGTACCGGAGTTTAATCCGTATAAATACAACTCTTTCCCGGTCAAGGCTGCGCGCCAGTCGTGGCTGCTGTCTCAGGCGTTGCAGCAGCAAATTGTGCAGGAGGCGCAGGGCAAGCGGCTGGCGGCGCTGGCGCCGGTATTAACGTTCCAGTCCATTATGGATTCGACGGTGAGTACCCGAGCGGTGGTGGATTCGCTGTATCGCTATCTGCCGGATAACGGCAGTGAACTGGTGATTTTTGATATTAACCAGGCAGCCAATTTACGCGCGTTGTTCCGACCAACATTATATTCCGCCGTCAATACGCTACTGCCGCCTGCGCCACGTCCTTACCGGACCACCGTCATTACCAATACCGACTCTGGCACCAACGAAACGGTGGCTCGCACGACGCTTGCCGGGGCGCAAGAGGAAACCGTAACGCCATTGCATATCGCCTGGCCGCAGGATATGTATTCGCTGTCTCATATAGCGGTGCCGTTCCCATTGACCGACTCGCTCTATGGCCGCGAGCCCGCGGAGAAAAATCGCTATGGCATCAGCATAGGCACTATTTCGCTACGCGGAGAGACCGCTACGTTAAGCGTTGGCCTGGACACGCTGATGCGCGTGACCTCCAATCCATTTTTCCCCTGGATGATGACGCGCATTCAACAGCATATTGATTGTAGTCACCAGATCAATGTGGCGGCCTGCCTCCGGTCAGAATAGCGTGACGTGCAAAAGGGTGCGGATGATGATTCCAGCAAGGGCACCCGTCGCCGCAAAGCGGAACAGGCGGACGAAGCGGGAGCTGACGCCTAAAAAGATGCCGATGCCGGGAAGATCAAAGGTCTGAATTAACAGCCCGGCAGAGGCGTTAATCTGGCTGACGGTGACTTTGCCCTGCTGGACCATCTCAGAGACGACGCCAAAGTAAGCGGTGCCACCAGCCACGCATTTAACCAGCGCAGGCAGCACGAAGTTAACCGGAATATTCAGCCACAGCAGCAGCGGCATCAGCAGTTGCTGGAGCATTTCAATCAGGCCCGCTTTCTGCATTACTCCGACGATAGCCAGTGAAAGAATAAGCATCGGGACGGCACCGAGCGCCAGGCGGATGGCATCGGAGCCCGCGCTGTTAATAACCGAAATGATCCCCTGATTATTTTTCTCGGCGTCGGGAAGCGCCTCGGCACGGGCACTCTCAACCATCGAGAGCCGGCGACCGGTTACGTGCCAGGTAACGGCGGCCGCGCACAGTCCCCCGACAATGGAAATGACGATAGAGGCCAGCCAATGTAGGCCAAAAGGGGTCAGCGGATAGAAGACGTTTCCCTGGCCCATCGCAAAGAGCATCGCCAGCGTAGCGGCCATCTGCCGGTCAGAAACGCCGCGTTTGTCCATAATTGCGAGGGTAGCCAGCGGCGCGGCGAAGCTCACAAAGTTCATCTGTATCAGCGCAAAGGCGCTCATTCCGGTCAGGCCAAACGGTTTGAGAAGTGGGGCAAGCCAGCGCACGATAACGTCCAGTACACCGCGCACTTCCAGATATTTCATGACAATGAGCATAACCACCATAATCGGCAGCAGCGTATAAAGCGCTACGTCGACGGAGGTCTTCCCTGCCGACATAATAATGCTGATGAAGTCCATCTAATTCTCAATCACTGCGGGAAGTAAGGATAGTTAGCGCCATCATAATACCAGCGGCAAGGAAGTGAAATCGCCGTCGCGTATTTCTCTGTCCTGGAATTGGGTGCTAACTGTACTGCTCATCCCGCGCATTCAAAGCGTAATGACTTTTTTCATCACCGAATGGGATAGCACCAGCATTGAAATGGCGACGGAAAGAATAAATGTCAGCACTATCAGCATTAATTTCGTGCCTAACGAGCTAATGGGGATAAGCGCCGTCAGCAGGTGGAATACCGAGTAGTGAAGGATATAGACGCCGGTCATTGTTTTACTGATGGTGGCCAGAATGGTCTCTTTAAGCTCGCTGTTTTTGCGAAATTGCACGCCGTTCGCGGCAATAACCAGCGCTAAGACCAATATATAGATTTGTGAGCCGGTAAGAATGAACGCATTTCTGTCGGCCTTAAACAGTGCGAAAAAGAAATGACGCTCATAAAACCAGGTGAAGAGGTAAATAAACGGTATGGCGATCATCGCGGCCCTGACGACTTTTTTACTGGTGAGCCATTGGGTCACCATTGGATCGCTGAACAGCTGGCCGGTCAGGTAAAAAAGTAACCAGGTCCACAAACGGTACTGCGGTGCCAGGCTCAGCTCGTGAACGTTAGGGTAGAGTGCAGCCAACAGGTCGTAGGCGTAAGAGAACAGCAGCAGAAAAAATACCGTGATGAAGAACAGCTTGCGTCGTTGACTGAGCCACTCAATTAACGGGTGAAAGGTGTAAATCACAATAAAAGAAAATACAAACCACGGCTGAATGAGATAGCCGCGCTGGTAGGGTTCCCAAAGGTAGTAAATTGTCACCCAGAACAGGAAGACGATGACCACGCTTTTAATTTTTCCCATTTGCCACTGTGCATTATGCCGGGATTGAGAATCCAGATACCCGGCGACCACAAAAAACAGCGGTGTGGCAATGGTTGAAATAAACGTCAGAAAGCCGAGGATCCAGTGATAGTCATAATCATAATGATCCCAGGTGTTATAGATAGTAAAAAACGTTACTGCCGTCATGCATCCCAGCGTTTTTATGATGTTCAACCCAGTCGTATTCATTGTTGTGGCTTTATATCCTTATGATGGAAACAGGCGTAAATCACTGGCAGCACCAGTAACGTCAGGATTGTCGCAAATCCGAGTCCAAACATAATAACCACAGCCATGCTCTGGAAGAAAACATCCAGCAGCAAAGGTGCGAGGCCGAGCACGGTGGTAAACGCGGTTAGCAGAATAGGGCGCAGGCGCGACGTTGCGGCATAGATAATGGCTTCCTGCTGCGCTTTTTCCTGCTTTTGCTGCACAATTTCTTCAACCAGGACGATGCCGTTACGAATTAACATGCCGCTCAGGCTGAGCAGGCCTATCAGCGCCATAAAGCCGAAAGGGATCCCGGTAATTAAAAAGCCCGGCGTGACGCCAATCAGTGCCAGCGGGACGGTAAGCCAAATGGCAATCGCATTCTTCAGCGAGCTGAACATCAGCACGGTGATGACAAACATGACCAGATAGCCCAACGGTAGCGTCGTGAACAGCCCCTGCTGCGCTTCGCTGGAACTCTCGGCGTCACCGCCCCATTCAATGCTGTAACCGTGGGGAAGGGCAAGCGCATCAATCTTTGGCTTCACGCGGGCCAGAATATCGCCCGAGGTTTGGTTGCTGAGCGGGTCTGGATCGGTCTGAACCGTCAACACGCGGCTACGGTCGCGGCGCAGAATGAGCGGATCTTCCCATTCAAGGTTAAAGCCGCTCACCACGTTGCTGAGTGGAATGTATTGCTGACGGCTTTGGCTCCAGACCAGGACATTGTTCAGATGGTTGGCATCCTGACGTTCAGCGGCGGGTGGGCGCACAATGACCGGTAGCAGATCGGCCCCTTCACGATAAAGTCCAGCGCGGCTACCGGAGAAGTTCATCTCCAGCGCGTTATCGATATCCTGTTTATCCACGCCCAGCTCGCGGCCTAATGCGGCAGAATATTGCGGGCGTATCACTTTACTGCGGTTTTGCCAGTCGTTACGCACGCCGTCAGTGGCCGGGTCCGCGGATAAAATATCGCTCACCTGACTGGCAAGCAGGCGAAGCCGGTCGGGGTCAGGGCCTTTAATACGAACTTCAATCGCGCTATCACCGGAAGGGCCGAACATCACCCGTTTGGTACTGGCGTTAACCTGTGGGTAGTTGCGCGCAATATAGCTATCAACGTGCTGCGTCAGGGCGGAAATTTTGCGCTGATCGTCCATCCGCACCATGATCTGCGCGTAGTTGCTGTATTGCCGTTGGCCGCTGTAGGTGAGGATGAAACGCATACTGCCCTGACCGACGGTAGCAATCGTGGTGACGACACCCGGCTGACCGTTAATTGAGGTTTCAATATCGCTGGCCATCTGCTCGGTTGCGGCAATATCGGTGCCGTAGGGCAGCCAGAGATCAACGAAGAAAATGGGCGTATTAGAGGAGGGGAAAAAGTTCTGCCGAACTGAACCAAACCCCCATATTGAAGCCGCCAATAGCACAACCATCACCGCCAGAGTTATGGCTTTACGCATCAACAGCGTGCGCAGAATTTGCTGATAAAGGCGATAAAAGCGGCCCGCGTACGGGTCGGTATCCGTTTGTGCTGTGGGTTGGCCTTTGGATTGCCACCATTTAATCAACACCGGCGTAATGGTCAGCGCGGAGAACCAGCTCAGCATGAGTGAAATCAGCAGAACCTGGAACAGGGATTTACAGTATTCGCCGGTGGAGTCCTGCGACAGGCCAATGGGCGCAAAAGCAAGAATGGCAATGACGGTGGCCCCAAGCAGCGGCAGCGCCGAGCGGCGAATGACGTAGTTAATGGCCGCGAGCTGCGTCGAACCCTGCTGGCGGGCAATCATCACCCCTTCGACGATAACGATAGCGTTATCGACCAGCATACTCAGCGCGATGATGAGCGCCCCCAGAGAAATACGCTGTAGTTCAATGCCCCAGAGATACATGATAAGCAGCGTGCCCAGCACGTTGAGCGCCAGCGACAGGGCGATGATAATACCGCTGCGGATGCCCATGAAAATGAGCAGCACGCCGACGACTATCGCCAGCGCCATCAGGAAGTTAGTAATAAAGCCGTTCACCGAGTGGGCCACTTCTGCCGCCTGGTCGTAGAACAGGTCAATCTTAATGCCTGCCGGTTTTTCCGCCGACATCTGCTCAAGTTTCTGCTCGAGCGCGCGACCAACATCCACCACGTTAACGCCGGGAATAAACGAGACCCCCATGGTGACGGCCTGTCGCCCATTGGCGTGGTAAATGCTTGATGGTGACTCACTGAGCCCGCGCGACAGCGTGGCAATATCGCGTAGCCGCGTTGCGGCACCGGAGCCATGCGGGCTGATGAGCAAATCGCTAAGCTCATCAATATTTTCAAACTCGCCCGTAGGATGCAGACGAATGGACTCGCTGCCGGATTTTATCTCCCCGGCGTTGGATACGACGTTCAAACGGCTAAGGGTGGCGGCTAACTGGTTTAGCGTAATACCGCGGGCAGCCATTTTCGCCAGCGAAATATCAATATTGATTTGTTGGGGAATGGCGCCGCCGATAGCGACTTTGCCTACTCCGGGAACCAGCACCAGTTCGCGTCTGAGCTGCTCGGCGTAGCGAACCAGCTCTGGATTGCTGTAGCTATCTCCCGAGAGAGCAAAGAAAAAGCCGAAGACATCACCGAAATCATCGTTCACAAAGGGAGACGCCACGCCGGGAGGGAAGAGGCGCGCGGCGTCGCCGACTCTACGGCGCAGTTCATCCCAGATTTGCGGCAGTTCGCTAGAGTGATAGTTCGATGCGATATTGACGGTGATTTGTGATAGCCCATTGGAGGAAATTGAACTGACGTTATCCAGATAAGGCAACTGCTGCAGCGCATTTTCCAGCGGTAACGTCACCTCCTCTTCAACCTGTTGCGCCGATGCGCCCGGATAGTGGGTGACGACCACGGCGGTTTTAATGGTAAACGCCGGGTCTTCAAGGCGACCAATGTTCAGCAGGGCGAAAATGCCCCCGATGCCCAGCAGTAAGATAGTGAGCCAGACGCGCACGGGGTTGTTAATAAACTGGCGAGAGATATCCATTACAAACCTCGTTCACGCGTCCAGATTCTCACCGGCTGCTGCGCATGCAATTCGCTGACGCCTGCCGCCACGACACGATCGCCGACGCTCAGCCCATCGGTAATCACTACGCCCTGTGAGGTCACCTGGCCTACGCTAACTTTTTTGTCTTCGAGATGGAGCGCCTCGCCTTCACCTTTGACCAGCCAGACGTGCGGCTCATTGCGCTGGCGGTTATCGGGATTAAACACGGCCTCAACCGGCACCACCACGGCGTGTTCGCCCTCGCTTGCGGGAAGATTTGCCAGGTTCACCGTGACGGTACCGCTGACGCCGCCGACGGAGGGGAAATCGTCCGGGCGCGGCATGGTCAGGATAATTTGCCAGGTCAGGGTGCTGGCGTCGCTGCTGCCAGTGTGCTCTTTATATTCGGCGGTGAACTGCCTGTCCGGCAGGGTGTTGATCCTGACGACCGGCCGGTACTGCGCATTACGGATATCAATGGCGGTAAACAGATTTTCCGGGACGCTGAAAACAACGTCCAGCAGATCGGTTCGCGTCAGGGTGACGATAGGCTGCCCGGCGGCCACCACCTGGTGGTTACGCACTGGTACACTGGCAGCCACACCACTGAACGGCGCGGTCAGCGTCATCTGAGAGAGTTCTTCCTGGGCAATTTTTAGGGCGGCGTTGGCGGAGTCACGGCTCGCGCGCTGGATATCCATTTCTGCTTTTGAAATGGCCTGACGGCCAGCCAGCGTCTGGAAGCGGTCAAACTGCCGCTGGGCGAGCGTTGCGGCGGTCTGCCGTTCGTTTAACCGTTGCTGTGCCTCTCGGGCATTCAAGCGGGCGAGTGTCTGCCCCTGAGTAATGTTGGCTCCCTGGCGCACGTCGAGCGCTTCTATCTGACCGCCCCGCTTAAACGACAGGTCGGTAGAGTCGCCAGACTCAATGCGGGCAGGGAAAATACGCTGCTGTGAAACACCAATAGCAACCACTTCCGCGACTTTCACCATCTTCGGTTGCGGTGCAACTTGTGGTGCTTTCTGGTCGCAAGCCGTTGTTATTAAAATAACAATGGGAATGAGAGAAAAATAACGGTTCACAGTATTCCCCTCGGAATTTAAGGACGTATTTTACATATTGTTCACAATCTCTGGTTTTAATTAGCCAACGCAGATACTACGAAGTAGGTGAATAGGCCTGAAGCAGTGCAGGCAATTATTGCTAGTGCAATAAATAAGGCCAGGCGAAATAAACTGTAGCCGAACATTATCCCTCCTTCAGCACCAATCGTTTGATGATTACATTCTTATCTACATAATTATTGGATGATTTTCGCAAGACGCAGTGACGCCTGTTAATGAGCATAGTCGCAGAAAATCGAAAATGTTAAAAAGAGTAAAATTTGCGGCAATGTCGACGATTTGGCGGGTTTTATAGTTGAATTGACTGGCGCGTGCTGCCGCCATGATATTTTTCAATATATTAATTGGTGTCTTAATTGTATCGCACGCCGTGTGCTACGTTTAGTTATGCCCTCATACCTCAATTCGAGATGTCTTTATCAGCGCCTTTCGTGGGCCATTTTTACTACCTGACATATTGGTTTATAAAAGGATTCTCTATGTATAAAAATATTCTTGTGCCGGTTGATGTGTTTGAAACTGGCCTCGCAGATAAAGCTTTATCCCACGCGCATTTTCTCGCACACAGTTCCTCCGGGAAAATTCATCTGCTGAACGTTATCCCTCCTTTTTCACCCGCACTGACGCGTGGGTTTATCGCCGATGCGAGAAAGATGGAAGAGTATCTAATTAAAAATTCGAAAGAAAAACTTGCCGAGCTCATTAACAAACTCTCGATTAAAGAAGACGAGGTGCAGATACATGTCCGCAGCGGCAACGTCCGCGATGAGGTGACAAAACTGGCCGATGAACTGAAGGCCGATGTCGTCATCGTAGGTTCTCGTAACCCCAATATTCAGACTCATCTTCTGGGATCAGAGGCCTCCGGTATCGTGCGCTATGCTCATGTGCCGGTATTTGTGGTGCGTTAAGAGCAGCCAATAGCTGTCCTGATTTCCGTTACAGGAGTGAGGAGATACGAATGAACACAGACAAACCGGGCAGCCCGTATTACCAGCTCTCCGTGGATGAGACCCTGACCAGCACCAACAGTGCGCCGGAAGGGATTAGCAGCGCAGAGGCCGCCGCACGATTGCAGCAATACGGTGAAAATGCGCTGCCGCAAAAAGCGGGTAAACCGGCGTGGCTGCGCTTTCTTGCCCACTTCAATGATGTGCTGATCTACGTTCTGCTGGCGGCGGCGTTGCTGACCGCCGTAATGGGGCATTGGGTCGATACGCTGGTTATTCTTGGCGTGGCGGTCATCAACGCCCTGATTGGTCATATTCAGGAGAGCAATGCGGAGAAATCACTGCAGAGCATCCGCAATATGCTTTCCAGCGAGGCGGTGGTGATTCGCCAGGGGAATCATGAAACCATTCCCACCACGGCGTTAGTGCCTGGCGATATTGTGGTTATCCGCGCCGGTGACCGTATCCCGGCTGACCTGCGGGTAATTGAGGCGCACAATCTACGAGTAGAGGAGGCGATCCTCACCGGTGAGTCGACGGTGGTGGAGAAAAACACCGACGCGCTCAGCGGAGAACTCCCGCTGGGTGACCGTACTAATCTGCTGTTTTCGGGCACGACGGTGAGCTCCGGCGGCGGTAAAGGTCTGGTGGTGGCCACCGGGGGCAATACCGAGCTTGGCCATATTAACCAGATGATGGCGGATATCGAGAAGCACCGAACCCCGCTGCTGGTGCAGATGGATAAGCTTGGTAAAGCGATATTTATCATCATTCTGGTGATGATGGCGGCGCTGTTTGTCTTTAGCCTGCTGTTCCGCGATATGCCGGTTTCCGAGCTGATGCTGTCGCTGATTAGCCTGGCGGTGGCTTCGGTACCGGAAGGGCTGCCGGCAATTATTTCGATTATTCTCTCGCTCGGCGTACAAACCATGGCGCGGCAGCAGGCGATTATTCGCAAACTGCCAACGGTGGAAACGCTGGGGGCCATGACGGTGATTTGCTCGGATAAAACCGGGACCCTGACCATGAACGAAATGACCGTTAAAGCCGTTATCACGGCGGACACGGTCTATCGGGTTGAGGGGGACAGCTACGAACCGGTGGGGAATATTCATCCGGTTGATAGTGAAGAGCCTATTACCGTGGCGCCCGATACGCTGCTGGCTCGTTATCTACGGACTATCGACCTCTGTAATGACAGCCAGCTTATCAAGGATGAAAGCGGGCTATGGAAAATAACCGGTGGGCCAACGGAAGGGGCGCTGAAGGTGCTAGCGGCGAAAGTGACGTTACCGGCAGTCTCGACCGAATTACGCAGTAAAATTCCTTTCGACTCGCAGTACAAATACATGTCAACGCTCTACCGCATCGGCGATGAGGAGTCGATTCTCATCACCGGCGCGCCGGATGTATTGTTCCGTCTGTGCCAGCATCAGCAAACCGACCATGGGCTGGAGCCGCTCAACCAACCGTACTGGGAAGCGAAAATTGAGGAGTACGCGCGGGAAGGGCTGCGTATGGTCGCAGCGGCATGGAAACCGGCAGCGGAGGGGCAAACGGAGCTCACCCATCAGGATCTGCAGCAGGGCGTTATTTTGCTGGGGATTGCCGGGATGATGGATCCGCCACGGCCTGAAGCTATTACCGCGATCGGCGACTGTCTGCAGGCGGGGATCCGCGTGAAGATGATAACCGGCGACCACCCGCAAACGGCGATGAGTATTGGCAAAATGTTGGGGATCGGCAACGCGGGCAACGCCATTACCGGGCGCGAACTGGAGGTGATGGACGATATCCAGTTGAGCGAAGCAGCGCAGAAATTTGATATTTTTGCCCGTACCAGTCCGGAAGATAAATTCCGCCTGGTCCAGGCGCTGCAAAGTAAAAAAGAGGTGGTCGGGATGACCGGTGACGGGGTGAACGATGCCCCAGCGCTGAAGCAGGCCGATGTCGGTATCGCCATGGGGATCAAAGGCACTGAAGTGACCAAAGAGGCCGCTGATATGGTGCTTACCGACGATAACTTCGCCACGATTGCCAGCGCGGTCAGGGAAGGGCGCCGGGTTTACGATAACCTGAAGAAAACCATCCTGTTCATTATGCCGACGAACCTTGCGCAGGGGTTGCTTATCATTATCGCGCTGCTGGCAGGTAACTTAATCCCGCTCACGCCGGTGTTGATTCTGTGGATGAATATGGCTACCTCCGCCACGCTATCGTTTGGCCTGGCGTTTGAAGCGGGTGAAAAGAACATCATGCGGCGTCCGCCGCGCGATCCTAAGCTGCACGTCATGGACGGATTTGCTATCTGGCGCGTGATTTTTGTGGGCTCAATGATTGCCGTGAGCGCCTTTGTGCTGGAGGCCTGGCTACAGCCTCGTGGCTATTCACCTGAGTTTATTCGTACCGTGTTGCTGCAAACATTGGTTACCGCGCAGTGGTTCTATATGCTCAACTGTCGAGTCGCGGATGGTTTCTCGCTGAGTAAAGGCCTGCTGGCCAACCGCGGGATCTGGATAGTGAGTGGCGTACTGCTGGTGCTGCAATTGCTGATTATCTACGCGCCATTTATGCAGGTGTTGTTCGGTACCACAGGGCTGCCGCTCCGCTATTGGGTCATCACCTTTATTATCGGGTTTGTCATGTTCCTGATAGTCGAAGTGGAGAAACCGCTGACCAGGAAATGGCGTACGACCTGATAGGTCGATTTCTGAAGCGTAGAAAAGCAAAAAGCCTGCTTAGTTTCCTAAGCAGGCTTTTTAAATTTGGCTCCTCTGACTGGACTCGAACCAGTGACATACGGATTAACAGTCCGCCGTTCTACCGACTGAACTACAGAGGAATCGTGTGAACGAGGCGCATAGTACTGGCACCCGATATTTGTGTCAACACTAAATTTAACTTGCTGATTCAAATGAATGAATTTAGCGCAAGATGCCGTTTTAGTGAACTACTGGTGAGTTTTTACCCAGTTCGCTGTTATCACGCAACCGCTGTAGAGGATCCTGGCGGTAGAAGCCGCAGAAACGTTGCCACAGGGCAGGGAAGCGTGGGGCGAAAAGTTCTGGCGCGCTGAAAAAATACTCAGATAAGACGGCAAAACATTCTGCGGGGTCGGTCGCCGCGTAGGCATCAATACTGGCAGCGTTTTCGCCAACTAAATCAATCTCATCCTGAATATTATTCATGGCTGCATGGAGGTCGTGTTCCCATCCTGCGACCTCGCGAAGCGGGATAAACGGCACGCCGCTGGCGCGGTCGCCATTACGGGCATCGAGCTTATGCGCCACTTCATGAATAATCAGATTAAAACCGGAGGCATCGAAAGAATCCTGAATATCGAGCCAGTTCAGCACGATGGGCCCCTGTTGCCAGCTCTGACCGGACTGCACCACGCGTTGGCTGTGGACCAGGCCAATATCGTCTTCCCACTCATCGTCCACGATAAAGGGAGCAGGGTAGATGAGAATTTCATGGAATCCATCCAGCCATTCAAGCCCAAGTTCGAGTACGGGCAGACAGAAAAGCAGGGCAATACGCGCCTCAATAATCGGCTCAGCCGTCAAACCTTGCAGAAACACCAGCCGTTTTTGTTGTAAAAAACGGTCGGCGAGATGCACCAGCTTGAGCTGCTCGTCGTCAGAGAGATTGGCTAACAGCGGAATAGCCAGAGCCTGCGCCCACGGCATATTGCTTATTTCGACGGTATCACTTGCTTTCCAGGGCCATTTAATCATCGTTTTGCTCGCAAACTCGTCACTTGAACGCAATTGAGGAGACTGGGTCTGTTAAAATGCCAAATAACCTGGCATGATGGCAACCATCAAAACGGAGAGATGCCAGAGCGGCTGAATGGACCGGTCTCGAAAACCGGAGTAGGGGTAACTCTACCGGGGGTTC
Source organism: uncultured Kluyvera sp. (assembly GCF_902485085.1). Taxonomy (NCBI): domain Bacteria; kingdom Pseudomonadati; phylum Pseudomonadota; class Gammaproteobacteria; order Enterobacterales; family Enterobacteriaceae; genus Kluyvera; species uncultured Kluyvera sp. Next base: position 46,586 of record NZ_CABTJS010000094.1, on the reverse strand, counting down.
AAATCCCCCTCTCTCCGCCAATTTTCAACAAGTTATACTCCTCTCGTGCCCGTCAGACTTCCCTTTTTTTAAACGTCCACAGGATATTTTCGTAACCGCCTAGCGTCACTTCATTATGTCTGCAATTGTGACATTGAACACAGGAATATCGGAATCACGACCGATTTACCGTACCTGGCGTCGGCCCAAGGCAAAGCACATCATCGGCAGCGGTAGCGTGACAATCAGCAGCATCCACAGCAGCGTATAGACGGCATCTACACCATCATTTTGCAGGTTAGTGTATAGTTTGACGGGGATACCCTGGGGGAAATAGGCGAAGATCATGACGATGCCAAACTCGCCGACGGCACGAACCCAGGCGAGCGTGACGGCGGAAGCCAGGCCGGGGAGGGCGATAGGCAGCGTCAGATAGCGAAAGCGATTCCATCCGGAGGCGCCAAGCGTCTGGCCAGCTTCAAGAATGTCTTTTGGCACTGTAGAGAACGCCGAACGCGCCACCACGATGAAATAGGGTAGTGAACCGTAAATCTGCGCCAGCACAAATGCCGCCGGGTTGTTGACCAGAGTTATCCCTATTTTTGAGATCCAGGAACCGACCAGTCCATAGGGCCCCAGGGCGGAAACCAGCAGTATCCCCATCGCCAGCGGTGGGGTAAGCAGGGGGATCATCACAAGCATCTCGGCAATTAACCGCCGTCGCCCCGTTGCCTGCGACAACCACCAGGCTGCGGGCAAGCCAATCGCGACCGTGATGCACAGCGCGAACCCACCCAGACCCATTGATACGGCAATCGCATTATCGTCACGCCATGCCAGCTGTAAATGTTGCCAGGGTGTGACGCTGAGCAGCGTCACAAACGGAATGCTGAGCAGGAGAATAGCGGGCAGCGAAAGCCAACCCGCTATTTTGCCAGGACGGCTTAGCGAGCGTATAGCGCATCCCCTTTCGGTTCCGCGTAGCCATACTGTTTAAACAGCGCCTGACCTTGTGGGCTTTGCATAAATTTGACGAACTTTTTGCCTTGTTCAACGCCGTTAGGTGCATTTTTCAGCACGGCAGCGTAAAACACCATAGGCTGAGTATGCAGAACCTGGTCTTTGCCCTTGCTGTCTTTAATGGTGAAGCTGACGGTGTCATACCACTGCTTTTCCATCGCTGGGTTACTCAGGTTAATTTCATCCGGCAGCGCAACATATGGCAGGTGCGCGGAGCGAATTTCGCTCTCATACGCTGCGGCGGCATCGACCTGACCACTTTCGAGACGGGTTAACAGACCGCCTTCCTGGTTCGTTTGCTGCGGGTTCTGGAGGCTACCGAGGATCTTCATCGCGATACCCGGTTGCTGATAATATTTTTCAGCCAGCATCAGGGTGAAGACGATATTCTGGCCTTTCGGATCGACATACGGGTCGGTGCGGCCAAAACTAATATCTTTTTTTGCCAGCAGATAGAGCCATGAGCCATCGCTCTTTTTGCTGGCTTCGGCAAACTGCTCGCCATATTTACCTTTTGGGTTGTACGCCAGCACCATACTGGTGCTAGCCACAGGCACAGCATCGTCAATCAGCCCTGCATCCTTCAGGATCTGCATTGGACCTGGGTTGATAGAGACGAAGACATCGGCCTCAATCTTGTGGCTGGCGAGCAGACGAGCCATCCCGTAGGCCCCTTGTCCTTGCCCCTGATATTCACCGTTGTCTGCTTTGCTGAACGCCGGACCCAGGCCCTGATCCATCACTTTGCCCATTGAACCGGCATAGGTGACACGGATGTCTTTGGCGAAAACCGCCGGGGTACATACCATCAGCGCTAAAATCCCGTACTTCATTTTTCCTGAAACCATTGCCCTGCCTCGTTATGTATTTTTTTACATATCGATTTTTCACGAAAAGGAGAGGAGGGGCAATGATGATGAAACGGTCGTTGAGCTTAAATTGAAAAAATACTCACTCTGGGGTAAATCTTGTATGTATCTGTTTCTGAATGTTAAGGATTTATGTTCAGAACCTTTTAACGATAATATTGACGGCGAAAACCGTAGCCTGCGCGAGGCGTTCACGCCGCCCCCGGGGATCTGGCGCCAGAGGTACAGAATAAGCGGGAAGGGAATGTGCTGGCGGCTTCTCAATCCGCAAAGATAAGAAGCCGCGCGTCGGAAAGTATCAGAAACGATAGCCTACGCCGATGTTAAAACCGTTGATGCTGTACTTGTCTTCGATATCGGCAGTGGTCCCTTCGTAACCGACGTTCACGGTCAGATTTTCGATTGGGTTAATGATGATGCCTGCGCCGTAAGCGAAAGAGGTTGAATCACGGGATTCGCTTTCACGATAGACTTCGTTGTTGCTCGATTCCAGCCATTTGACATCGATATCGGCTTTGGTACGCGCCGCACCGCCCAGCGCATACAGGGAGACATATTCGTTGATACGGTAGGCTGGGCCGACTAACAGCGAGTAATACTTGACGTCGATATTGGTGTTGACGGAATCAGAGTCGACATAATAGTTCTGGTCCTGACTGCCGCTCATATAAGTAAATGAACCTACGACGCTGAACGGAGAATCAAATTCATAGCGATATTGCAGGTTAACACCGCGGATATTTTTGAAGTCCTGTACGTCAGCTTGAGCATAACCAATGGAAACGCTTTGGCTATCCGCAATGGCCATTCCACTTGCCAGACTCCCCAGGACCAATACTGCCAGAGATAGTTTTTTCAATTTATAAAACCCTTTAAAATTATTGTGTTGTGTTAATCAATGAGTTTGAAAAGCGCGGGGATTATATCGAGAATGTTTTTTCTGATGAACTACCTGAATTTATGGGATGAAACGGGAATAACGTTCTGGAGATGTTTCTGCAAGGGAGCAGGGTAATTAATTGCTTTATTGGGATGTTTCTTAAAATAGAATTAACCTCTATTGTGGCGTGGTCTCTTATACATGAATTTCAGTGGGGCTGATATTTTTCAGTGAGGTGCGTGGTTCCGTTCACTTTGCATCAGGCGGAATATGAAGGCTCTTCACCGGTGAACGTGTTAAGGGGGATAACCGCATCCCCCTTAACAATCCCCGCGGCCCCGCGGGGAAATCGGTGCTTCGCACTACGCTCGCCTACGACTCCAGCCTGCGGCACGGCGAAACTCGACGTCGTGTCTCGGTTCGCCTCAGTCCGCCATCCATGGCGTCCTGACCTTGTCTTTCGTGCTAAGGCTCGCCGATTTCCAGCGGGGGCTCATCGGTTTCAGTGACATTTGTGTTGGTTTTTGCTGTTAACTAAAAGACCGCAATGGAGCGATAAACCCAAATGCGTCTCCCCTTACCAGATAATTGTCCTCAACATTTACGTGCAAGAGACAGACCATAGCAGGGGGAGAACAAACTTATCGCTGAGAACACCCTGCACACTGCTTGTTCTGAATCTGCTGGAAGAAATCATTACCTTTATCATCCACCAGAACAAATGCCGGGAAATTCTCCACTTCAATTTTCCAGATAGCTTCCATACCCAGCTCAGGATAGGCCACACACTCCAGGCTCTTAATGCTGGTTTGCGCCAGCACCGCCGCCGGGCCGCCGATGCTGCCGAGATAGAAACCGCCGTGTTTATGACAGGCGTCGGTCACCTGCTGGCTGCGGTTTCCTTTTGCCAGCATCACCATACTGGCGCCGTGAGACTGCAACAGGTCAACGTAAGAGTCCATACGTCCTGCGGTGGTTGGGCCTAAGGAACCGGACGCGTAGCCTTCCGGCGTCTTGGCTGGGCCTGCGTAGTAGATTGGGTGATCTTTCACGTACTGCGGCAGTTCCTCCCCGTTATCCAACAGCTCTTTCAGCTTAGCGTGCGCAATATCGCGGGCAACGATAATGGTGCCGTTCAGCGAAAGGCGAGTGGATACCGGGTGTGCTGAAAGCTGCGCTAAGATCTCGCTCATCGGCTGGTTGAGATTGATGCTGACCGCAGCGCCTTCACCCTGCTGACGCAGTGCTTCAGGAATGTACTGCGCCGGGTTGTGCTCCAGTTTCTCAATCCAGATACCGTCGCGGTTGATTTTGGCTTTGATATTACGGTCAGCGGAACAGGAAACGCCCATGCCGATCGGACAGGATGCGCCGTGACGTGGCAGACGGACGACGCGGATATCGTGAGCGAAGTATTTACCGCCAAACTGTGCGCCGAGGCCGAGATTCTGCGCCTCGATCATCAGTTCTTTCTCCAGATTCATGTCTCGGAATGCCTGGCCGTGTTCGTTCCCTTCGGTTGGCAGACCGTCGTAATAACGGGTTGAAGCCAGTTTGACCGTTTTCAACGTCACTTCAGCAGAAGTACCGCCAATCACGAACGCGATATGGTACGGCGGGCAGGCCGCGGTACCCAGGGTACGCATTTTTTCCACCAGGTAGTTTTTCAGCTTCGCTGGGGTAATCAGCGCTTTGGTTTCCTGATAGAGATAGGTTTTGTTCGCCGAGCCGCCGCCTTTGGCGATGCACAGGAATTTATACTCGTCACCGTCGACGCTGTAGAGGTCAATCTGGGCGGGCAGGTTAGTCCCGGTATTCACCTCTTTATACATATCCAGCGCCGCGTTCTGCGAATAGCGCAGGTTGTCGGAGATATAGGTGTTGTACACGCCCTGAGACAGCGCGGCTTCATCGCCACCGCCGGTCCAGACGCGCTGGCCTTTTTTACCCATAATGATGGCGGTGCCGGTATCCTGACAGGTTGGCAGCACGCCTTTGGCGGCGATTTCGGAGTTACGCAGGAACTGCAGGGCGACGTATTTATCGTTTTCGCTGGCTTCCGGGTCATTCAGAATGGCGGCAACCTGTTTCTGATGAGAAGGACGCAGCATAAAGGCGGCATCGTGGAAGGCCTGCTGGGCAAGCAGCGTCAGCGCTTCAGGTTCAACTTTTAAGACGTCCTGACCGTCAAACTGGGCCACGGAAACGTGCTCACGACTGAGCAGATAGTATTCAGTGTCATCGTGAGACAGTGGGAAGGGGTTCTGGTAATAAAATGATTTATTCGACATAGCGCTTCACTCCATAAAAATAAAACCGCCGGAGGTTGCCCGCCGACGGTTATGAATCAGAACATCATAGACATCCATGGGTAGCCGATGACCAGCAGTGCTACCAGGAAGATGCCCCCAAAGATGGTGCCGAGGCGCCAGTAGTCTTTGGTCGGCAGATAGCCACTGCCGTAGTAAATTGGGCTTGGGCCAGTACCGTATGGGGTGATGATCCCCATGATACCCAGCGAGGTCACCATCAGCAGCACGAAGACGTTCATGTTCATGCCCGGAATGGTTGACGCGATGGTCAGCATCGCTGGCAGCAGCGCAGTGGTGTGCGCGGTGGTGCTGGCAAACAGGTAGTGCAGCAGGTAGAACGCCAGCAGCAGAACGATGGTCGCCACGCCCGGGGAGATACCGCTCATCAGCATGCCGCCTTCTTTACCCAACCAGCCGATAAAACCGGTAGAGGAGAGGCCGTCGGCCAGAGCCACCAGAGTGGCAAACCACACGAAGGTGTTCCACGCGGCTTTATTACCGGTGATGTCGCTCCACTCCAGTACGCCGGTCCACAGCATCAGGCCGATAATCAGCAGAGCGGCCATGGCGGGTTCAATCCACGCGGCGGCGAAGATCCACATCATCAGCGCACAGCACACGAACACCAGCAGCAGAATTTCGTTACGAGACAGTTTGCCGAGTTTTTCCAGCTCACGTGCGGCCCACAGCGGCACTTCGTCGTTCACCTTCACTTCCGGCGGGTAGAACCAGTAAGCCAGCAGCGGCATGGTCAGAATCAACAGCAGACCCAGCGGCAGGAAGGCGATAAACCAGGTACCCCAGGAGATGTTGATACCAACGATGCTTTTCACCAGCGCCAGCGCCAGCAGGTTAGGTGCCAGTGCGGAAAGGAACATGGAGCTGGTAATACAGGCGGCGGTAATCGCCACCCACATCAGGTATGAACCAATTTTACGCGCGCTTGGGTCATTAGGTTTTGAACCGTACAGCGGCGGCAGGTTAGCGATAATCGGGTAGATGGTCCCGCCGCTACGCGCGGTGTTGGACGGGGTAAACGGTGCCAGCAGCAGGTCTGCCAGAGTAATGGCATAGCCAAGCGTCAGGCTGCGGCGACCGAGGTATTTCACCAGGATCAGCGCCAGGCGGCGACCGAAGCGGGTTTTATCGTAACCGGCCGCGAACATAAACGCGCCGAAGATAAGCCAGACGGTGGAGTTGCCGAAGCCGCTGACCGCCCATTTAAAGGAGGCACCCGCCAGCTGGAACTTCGGTGCCGCCATCTGTTCAGGGCTGAACAGCACCCACTGGCTGCACAACGCGATGGCAACCACCCCGGTCAGGCCGATAACGGCACCTGGAAGCGGTTCAAAGATAAGGCCAACAATTACGCCGACAAAGATAGCGAAGTAGTGCCAGGCATACGGTGGAAGCCCGTCAGGAACCGGGACGAAGAGGAGAAGCACCGCCACAATAATAGGCAGCGCCATCATCACAAGACGGTTTTTCTTACCATCCTTTGGTTTACTCACCGGGGTCGGTGAGTGCGATGTCGCAGATTTCTCGTTCATATTACGCTTCTATAAGTAGTTAATAATTCGATTGACTAAAATTGCCGCTTTGCTTTTTTTAGTTTTTTTACTTTCTTTATATTTCAAAAGCACGGCTGGCAATTTCAAAAGTTAGGTGCTTAACGCTATTTTATTTAGCGCTAAGTTTTAAAAATCTTATATTCATATAATGCGCTTTTGGATGCTATTACAATTGATCGGGATCAAAAAATCACAATCGCCGTATTAATTTTACGCATTGATAAATAACCCTATTGGCTTATTGGGTATTATGGAGGTTAGGTTAAATTAATTTTTATATTAGATGGTGTTTTGCTTGTTTTTAATTGTCACAAGTTGTTGTTTTTATTGGTTTTAACTTTGGCTTTGCACTGGTTTGACCACTGTTAACAAAGTTGCATTTGTATCGATATTTATTAAATTATTGTGAATAAAAAAGAATTAAATTAGTAACACCATGGGGCATGTGTGTTATTTATGGGATTAAATAGTTTTATAACTAACGTAATTGCTTTAGTAACTAAAATTATCGTTATATTAATACCATGATATCGGCATAACAAATAACTCAAATACAGCCCGATCCCGAATTCTTAAATTTTAATTTTTTAAAAGTTTGGAGTTAACCCTTATGAACAATCAACATCGCGTACTGAGCTCTTGTACATTACCGAATGGTACCGAGCTTAAAAACCGTCTCTTTATGGCACCGATGACAACCTGTTCAGGTTATTACGATGGTTCCGTCAGCAGCGAGCTGGTGGAGTACTATCGTGCTCGCGCCGGTCTTATCGGTACTATCATCGTAGAATGCTGTTTTGTTGACGATTTAGGTCTGGCTTTCCCGGGCGCACTCGGCATTGACAGCGATGACAAAATTGCCGGGCTGGCAAAAATCGCTGAAGCCATTAAATCGAAAGGCTCTAAAGCACTGCTGCAAATCTACCACGGCGGCCGCATGGTCGATCCGAAACTGATTGGTGGCCGTACGCCGGTTGGCCCAAGCGCCGTAGCGGCCCCGCGTGATGGCGCGGCAACACCGGTAGCTCTGACCACTGAAGAAGTGGAAGGGATGGTCGGTAAGTTCGGCGATGCCGTACGTCGTGCTATTCAGGCCGGTTTTGATGGCGTCGAAATCCACGGCGCAAATACCTATCTTATCCAACAGTTCTACTCGCCAAACTCCAACCAGCGTGACGACGAGTGGGGCGGCAGCCGCGATAACCGCGCGAAATTCCCGCTAGCGGTGTTAGATATCACCCATAAAATGGTGCGCCAGTATGCGGACGACGCCTTCATCATCGGCTATCGTTTCTCGCCTGAAGAGATGGAAATTCCAGGGATTCGCTTTGACGACACGATGTATCTGCTGGAAAAACTGGCTGCTCGTGGGCTGGACTATCTGCACTTCTCCGTTGGTGCGACGTTGCGTCCGTCTATCGTCGATACGACCGACCCGACCCCGCTGATTGAAAAATACGTTGCGATGCGTTCTGAAACGCTGGCACAAGTGCCGGTAATGGGCGTGGGCGGCGTGGTGAACGACAGCGATATCGAAAGCGCTATGGACCACGGTTACGACCTGATTGCGGTTGGCCGCGCCTGTATCGCTTATCCTGACTGGGCTGAACGCATTGCCGACGGCCAGACGCTGGATCTGTTTATCGACAGCACCCAGCGCGAAGCGCTGAATATCCCTGAACCGCTGTGGCGTTTCTCGCTGGTGGAAGCGATGATCCGCGATATGAGCGTGTCGGTGTCTAAATTCAAGCCGGGCGTGTTCGTTGAAACAGTGCAGGATGAAGCCGGTGAACTGGTTATCAACGTTAGCCTCGAAACCGACAGAATCGCCGACATTGAACTGACCGGCGGCGTGGATCAGGACGTGGAGTTCGTCACCAGCTTTGAAGAAATTCGCTCACGTATTCTGGATGCGAACACCCCACATGTGGATGCCATCTCCGGGGCAACCAGCCAGAGCGAAGCGGTGAAAAAAGCGGTCTCCAAAGCGATGGTGAAATCCAGTAAAGCGCTGGTGGCTGAAGAGGGCGGCGATACCGCGGCACCAAAATCTTACGATGTGGTGGTAGTCGGGAGCGGCGGTGCAGGTCTGGCGGCGGCTATTCAGGCGCACGATGACGGTGCCCGCGTGCTGATCGTTGAGAAAATGCCGACCATTGGTGGGAACACCATTAAGGCATCCGCTGGGATGAACGCTGCAGAAACGCGCTTCCAGCGGGTGAAAGGGATTCAGGACAGCAAAGAGCTGTTCTATGAAGAAACCCTGAAAGGCGGCAAAAACAAAAATAATCCTGCGCTGCTGCGCCGCTTTGTTGAAACGGCACCGCAGGCCATTGAATGGCTGGCGGATCGCGGCATCATGCTGAACGACATCACCACTACCGGTGGGATGAGCATTGATCGTACGCACCGTCCAAAAGATGGTTCTGCAGTGGGAGGCTACCTGATAAGCGGTCTCGTGCGTAACGTCACAAAACGCCAGATTGATGTCATGCTCGACACCTCCGTGGTCGATATTGTAATGGAAGGGGGCGAAGTTGCCGCCGTACGTCTGCTGACCGATGAGCAGGAAACGGTCACCATTCAGACCCGCAGCATCATTGTGGCGACAGGTGGTTTCAGCGCTAACAGCGAAATGGTGGTGAAATACCGTCCTGACCTGGCGGGCTTTGTCACCACTAACCACAAAGGGGCGACCGGCGGCGGTATCGCGCTGCTTGAACGCATCGGTGCTGGTACGGTAGATATGGGCGAAATTCAGATTCACCCAACCGTTGAGCAGAAAACCTCTTATCTGGTCTCTGAATCTATTCGCGGCGGCGGGGCTATTCTGGTGAATCAGAAGGGTAACCGATTCTTCAACGAGATGGAGACCCGTGACAAAGTGTCCGCGGCGATTATCGCGCTGCCGGAGCACTATGCTTACATCGTGTTTGATGAACATGTTCGCGTCAAAAACAAAGCGGCGGATGAGTATATCGCGAAAGGGCTGGTCACCAGCGCCAGCACGCCTGCGGAACTGGCGGCAAAACTGGGGCTGGACGCTGAAGCCTTCCAGGCAACCTTGACGCGCTATAACGGTTTTGTGGAAAAACAGGACGACGAAGAGTTCGGTCGTAAAACTGCACTGCGCGCGCCGTTGAATGAAGGGCCGTTCCACGCAATTCAGATTGCGCCGGGCGTACACCACACGATGGGCGGCGTAACCATCAACACTGATACCTGCGTGCTCAACGCCAACAAACAGGCAATTCCTGGCGCTTATGCCGCCGGTGAAGTGGTCGGTGGCATCCACGGCGGTAACCGTATTGGCGGGAACGCGGTGGCAGATATTATTATCTTTGGTACGCTTGCCGGTCGTCAGGCCGCGCAGCGCGCGCAGCAGGTACCCTGGGCGATGCTTGAATCCGCATAATTAACCGGCATCGAATTGCCTGATGGCGCTGCGCTTATCAGGCCTTCAAAACCCAACCCGTAGCCCGGCCGAGCGTAGCGACGACGGGTTGTTACCATCAGCAAAGGGGGATATCGATGTCAGACAGCACAAGGGTTTATAGCTATTCTGCCGTACTGATGGGCTCACCCATCCTGCTTAAGCTTTTCGCGCATAACGAACCGCTCGCCTCACGCGTTTTCCGCCTTATCAAACACTATGAAGACCTGCTCACCGTTAACCGCGCCCAGTCGCAGGTGATGGATATCAACCATGCGGCGGGTCAGCATCCGGTTGTTGTCAGCGCCCCCGTTTACACCCTCATCAAATGCGCGAAAGCGGCGAGCCTGCTGCCACAAAGCACCTTTAACTTTGCCATTGGTCCGCTGGTTAAGCGCTGGCGCATCGGTTTTAAAGGCGACAGCGTGCCACCGGCTGATGAAATTACCCAACTGTTGACGCTGACCAATCCGGAACAGGTCGTGCTGAACGACGACGATATGAGCGTGTTTCTGGCACAGCCCGGTATGGAAATCGATCTCGGCGCGATTGCCAAAGGCTTTATTGCCGACCGCGTGCGTGACTATCTGCGCCAGGAAGGGGTGGAGCAGGGGTTAATTAATCTCGGCGGTAACGTTCAAACGCTGGGGACGCCGGAAGGGGGCTGGTCAATTGGTTTAAAAAAACCGTTCTCAACCTCTGGCGCGATGATTGGTACCGTGGAAATTGAGAATAAATCGGTGGTGACTTCAGGCGTGTACGAGCGTTTTTTCGAACAAAACGGCCATCTTTATCATCATATCCTCGACCCACGCACGGGATATCCGCTGGATAATGAACTTGATAGCGTCACCATCATCAGCGCGGATTCAATCGACGGCGATATCTGGACTACGCTGATGTACGGCATGGGGGTCGAAAAAGGGTGCATGGCGCTGCGGTCGCGGCCGGACATTGAAGCTATTTTTGTCACCAAAAACAAAGAGGTGGTGCTTTCATCGTCCCACCTCTATCGTTTCACGCTGCTGGACAGCGATTACCGGCTTACTGGCAGTACTGTTTGAGCAAGCCGTATTGCTCGGCCTGTAGGCGGTAGCGATAAACCGGGCGGCCGGTAGCACCATAGTGAATGCTGGTAAACAGAATATTAATTTGTGCCAGCCAGATCAGATATTTACGGCAAGACACACGTGAAATATTCACCGCCTGCGCCAGGTCGTCGGTGGAGAATTCGGTCTCCGGGTGAGCATCAATCCACTGGCACAGCGTGCGCAGCGTCTGCGGCGTTAAGCCCTTCGGCAAGCGTTTGGTATCCGCCAGTTCCGGCGTACCGCCGTGCAGCAGACGGTCAACGTCGGCCTGCTCGTAGTAGGCGTGGCTGCCCATCAGCTGTTTTTTCTCACGCCAGCTCAGCAGCGCCTCTTCAAAACGCGGGAACTGGAACGGTTTAATGAGGTAGTCCACCACGCCGTAGCGCAGCGATGTCTGGACGGTGGCGGCATCTGAAGCGGATGAGATCATAATGACGTCGATCGCGCGGCCAGAATCGCGCACGATGGGCAGCAGATCCAGACCGTTATCTTGCTGCATATAGACATCCAGCAAAATAAGATCGATAGAGAGCGTGGCATCCTGCACTTTCTCTTTTGCCTGTTGGAGCGTAGAGGCAATGCCGCAGCAGACGAACCCGTCGACCCGCTCGATATAGCAGCGGTTAAGGTCGGCCACCATGGCATCATCATCGACTATCAATACATTCATCACGCGCTGTTCCTCTCGCTATCCCAGGGAATTTGTACAAAAAATTGCGTAAACACGCCAGGCTCAGACTCGACGGAAAGGGTGCCGCCGAGGTTTTCCGTTTGCTGGCGGGCCAGAAATAGCCCGACGCCCCGGTTCTCGCCTTTGGTTGAAAATCCTTTATTAAAGATGGCATCGATACGATCGGCCGCGATGCCGGGACCATCGTCGCTAACCTCGCCGCTGAGCCAGCCATTCTGGTAGTGCAGCAGCAAACCAATCTCGCCTTCGCCCTGATCTGCCATCGCATCCAGCGCGTTTTCTATCAGGTTACCGAGCACCGTCACCAACACCGCAACCTGCTCTTCATTAGGGTTATCCGGGATCAGACTTTCTTCGGCCAACGTCAGGGTAACGCCTGCGTCGCTCGCACGGTTAATTTTACCCAACAGGAACCCGGCAATGATCGGTGATTTAATTTTATGCTGCAACGTGCCGATATCCGTCTGATAGTTCTGCGCGGTCTGGAGGATGTAGCCTTCCAGCTTGTCGTAGCGCTTCATGTGCAGCAGCCCCAGAATCACGTGTAGTTTGTTCATAAACTCGTGGGAGTGGCTGCGAAGCGCATCAACGTAGTTCACTAGCCCGTCCATGCGCTGCATCAGTTGACTGATTTCCGTTTTGTCGCGGAAAGTACTAATGGCGCCAATAACCCGTTTATTGTTGAGCACCGGGACGGTGCTGCACAGCAGCAGACGCCCGTTACAGCCAATCTCACGATCCTCAATAGGTGTGCCGCTGACCAACACTTCTTTCAGGCTATCCAGCAGCGGCGCGTGCTGCACGGCACCGAGGGCTGGTGCATCGACGGAAAACAGTATTTGGCGAGCCGCCTGATTAATTAGCGTCACCCGACCTTGACCATCAACTGCAATCACCCCTTCGCGAATTGATTGCAGCATGGCCTGACGTTGCTCAAATAAGCTGGAGATTTCGTGAGGCTCGAGACCGAACAGGATGTTTTTGAGCACCCGCACCAATCCCCAGACCCCGAGCAGGCCGACAATCGCGCTGAACAGGACAAACCAGACCGCGTTCCAGCGCGCGGCGCTGATTTGCTGATCGACCTTTTGTAGAGAAATGCCGACGATCACGACGCCAATCTGTTGATGCTGGCTGTTATAAATCGGGGTGAAAACGCGCATCGCTTCAGCCAGCACGCCGTGGTTGATGGAGAGGTTCTCTTTTCCTTGCAATGCGGGCTTAAGATCCGCGCCGATAAAGTGCTGACCAATCAAATGCGCATTGGGGTGTGAGTAGCGGACCGCGTCCATATTAGTGACGACGGCATAGAGCAGGTCATTTTGCTGCTGCACCGCGCTGGCGATAGGCTGAATGATGTTGCTGTCAGGCGATTGCGCCAGCCCGCGCTTTATCTCGGGCGAGTTGGCAAGCGTGCGGGCGATGGCAAACGCCGTATCTTCCACGCCTGCGCGTGTTGCTTTGGTTATCTGTACAAAGTAGAAGGCGTAGACCACCAGTAACACGGAGGCAATGACGCTGCAAACCATCAGCGTCACCAGCGTACTGAGCTTCATGGGGCGCTTGGGTTGGGGCTGATTGTGCGGCATGCGTACGTTAATACCTTTTATTATCGGAGGTCAAAAAACCATTATCGCCGATGTGCCTGATTTCATAAAGCTATCCTCCCTTACAAAACCAAACCTCTCTTTGTGACCGTTCTCGCAGAGCAATCCATACAAAACACTTTAGTATTGCTTAAGAACCCATAATAAGGAGTCCGTTTATGAGCATTAAGCTTACCGGTTCAGTCATGGAACGACGCAATTCAACGACGGCTGAGATTGATAGACTGTCTACTCGCGATATGTTGAGCGTTATTAATCAAGAAGATAAGCGCATTGCTGATGCGATAACCCCTTGTCTCGACAACATCACCCAACTGATTGATAACGCGGTGGCGACATTAAGCCACGGCGGGCGCGTGGTGATAGTGGGAGCCGGTGCCTCTGGGCGTAACGCGGTGATCGCGGCGAATGAGTTTTCGCCGGACGAAAAGCACCCGGTAATGGGACTGATTGCCGGTGGGGCGTTGGCCATGCTGCATGAAATGAGCGGCGCAGGGCAGGATTACGATCGCGGGGTACTTGATCTTCAGGCTATCGGGTTCACACAAAAAGACATGCTGGTGGCGCTTACGGTGAGTGGGAAAACGCCATGGCTGTGGGGAGCATTACGTCACGCATGGTCTTTGGGGGCGATACGGACCGTGATTACCCGCAATCTGCACAGCGAAGCGACCGATCTTGCCGATATCGTAATTGCGCCGCAAACGGGGGCTGAAGTGGTGGCTGGCTACGGCGAGCCTAAGGCGATGGCCGCACAGAAAATGGTGCTCTCTATGCTGACATCCGGGCTGGCTATTCGCAGTGGCCGGGTTTATAGCAATATGCGCGTGGATATCCGTGACACGGATACGCGTATGGCTGAGCGGCAAATTGCGATAGTGATGGAAGCGGGTGGGTGCAGCCGCGCGGTGGCGAAAGCGGCGCTGGAAAGCTGCGATCACCAGTGTAAGACGGCGGTACTGATGGTACTTACCGGCCTGGACGCCTGGAAAGCGCACGAGCTGCTGGCGCAGAACAATGGTTTTGTGCGGGTGGCGTTGCAGGAAGCGCCGTAATTCAGCTAAGGAAGAATAAAGCCCGTTTAGCGGGCTTTATTCTAGCTACAGATTAGAACTGATAGGTTAAACCAATGCCGAAGATATCATCGGTAGAGATGTTGTTAGCGCGGTAGAAGTTGTCGTCGTCCAGCATGTTGATTTTGTAATCAACATAGGTGGAGAAATTCTTGTTGAAATAGTAATAAGCACCAACGTCAATGTAGTTCACCAGATCTTGATCGGTCAGGTGAGAACCGTGATTGTCGTAATGAACACCGACGTCGACGCCTTTAGAATAGACCCACGCCAGCGATGGGCGCAGACCGAAATCGAATTGGTATTGTGCCGTAATTTCAAAGTTTTGTGTTTTGTTGGCAATACCATCGTCGCCAAATGGGGTCATGTTGCGAGTTTCCGCATACATCATCGCCAGATAGAAGTCGTTGGCATCATATTTCGCACCAATGGTCCACACATCGGCTTTATCTCCGCTAGCGCTCACGCTGCCGTTCTTGCCGCTACCATAAGCATTGTACACGCCGCGGTAAGCCACCTGATCGTTAGTGCGATCGGATGAAGCATAAGCTGCACCCACGCTCAGACCTTGAAGTTCGGGAACGGCATCGCTGAAATCAAAAGTGGTTGACATGCTGTAGCCGTCACCGTTCTGGAAGCGAACATCGTTATGGCCGTTTTTGGTCCCTTCCTGGTTGTTTGAACCAGATTCGTTAGCTCCCTGATACTGCAGCGCGAAGTTCCAGCCATCAACCAAGCCGAAGAAGTCACTGTTACGGTAGGTGGCGACGCCGTTAGTACGACCAACCATGAAGTTGTCGGTCCAGGTATAGGAGTCCCCCCCCTGAACTGGCAGCATATCTGTCCAGCCTTCAATGTCGTATACCGCACCGTAGTTACGGCCGTAATCGAAAGAGCCCAGGGTGGCGAACTTCAGACCGGCGAACGCCAGACGGTTGAAGGATTTATCACCAGCGCCTTCGGTATCGTTCGCGTAGGTTTTGTATTCCCACTGGCCATAGCCAATCAGATCGTTAGAAATCTGAGTTTCGCCCTTGAAACCAATCTGCACGTAGGTTTCATCGCCGTCATCGCCAGCGTGGTCGGAGAAGGTATGACGCGCGTCAACCTTTCCGTACAGATCTACTTTATTACCGTTTTTATTATACATTTCTGCCGCATTTACCGTGCCAGCCACGAGTAAAGCAGGGACTAACAGTGCCAGAGCTTTCATTTTCATTATATTTTCCTTTGCATTATTGCGCATGTGAATATAAGTAACGCCATCCGGTGTTACTGCGCTGGATAATATAGTGAGAGTTCAATTTATTTTAAAATATAAATGTAATTAAATTATATTAAATATTTCATAATGTTTCATCTATATTCAATTTAATATGAGTAAAAACGTTTTATTTGTTTTTATCATTGTTTTTACTGGATTTATTTGTCGCGATGATGTTAATTTTATCGATATCAATCATCTGAATGATTATGTATAAGATAAAAAAATCCCGATCGCACTGGCATACGATCGGGAAGATCAAAAAACAACAAATTGATTGATGCATAACAAAAGGCTAATAACGGTAAGGATAATGGCATGATCGCCATAAAAAATAAAGATGCAGAAAAATACTTTATTGTTATTTATTTTATGAATTTAAAATGGCAACTGTTATAAAATTTTTATCATTAGAATATCGTGATTGAGCACTCTCTAGGGTAATGGGGCGAAAGAACCTAACGCGAATCAGCAGTACCTCCATTGATGTAGATGTCATCTGACAAAATTGCCGAAGATCAAGCTAACGGTAGTTTGTTACCGGTAACGTTGCGTGAGACTACCTCACATCAATTTAATCGTTATAATGTGACCGATATCACATCAATTGCCAGCGTGATGTCGTGGCAGTGAACATGAATAGCGTAATGAGAGTATTTTTATGGAAGAGCAAATAGAGCGTGGCCCTGGTGGCAAGCTGGCACTGTGGGTATTTTACGCATTTTGCGGTTACTTTGTCTGGGCGATGGCGCGTTACCTGTGGGTCATCAGCGATGTGCAGACTATCCCCGGCGCGACGATCGACGGTGAAATAGGTTCGTCCGTGGGGAAATGGATTGGCGCGCTGCTCGGTTTCCTGGTGCTGAGTATTGTCGGTGCGTTGCTTGGCGGGATAGCCTGGTATACCCGACCTCGCCGGCTTGAACAGGAAGAACAGCGCTAATATTGCTATGCTGGGGGCCAATATACACTCATCCGCGGTGAAGGAATGGAACTAACAGCATGGCAGCAGGACGTTGAACGTTGGTTTGAAACTCATTATGTTGGTAGCGATGCGGCGCATGATATCGCCCATTTTCGTCGAGTATGGCGTACCGCCAGACGCATCGCTGCTGACGATCCCGTCGACCTCACGGTGATATTACTGGCAAGTTATTTTCACGACCTCGTTAGCTTGCCGAAAAACCATCCCGACCGCGCCCGTTCCTCTCAGTTATCGGCTCAGCAAACGCTGCTGATTCTACAGCGCGATTTCCCGCAGTTTCCCGTTGAGCGCTATGACGCCGTTGCTCACGCCATTGAAGCGCACAGCTTCAGCGCGCGCATTACGCCGAACACACCCGAGGCCAAAATCATTCAGGATGCTGACCGGTTAGAAGCGCTGGGTGCTATTGGTTTGGCGCGGGTATTTGCCGTTTCCGGGGCGATGAATGCGGCGCTGTTTGACGCTGACGATCCCTTCGCTGATAACCGTGAACTGGATGATAAAACCTACGCCCTCGACCATTTTCAGACCAAGCTGTTGCGGTTACCTGAAACCATGCAAACCGCAAAAGGGCGCGAGTTGGCACAGCATAACGCCGATTTTCTTGTGCACTTTATGGCGAAGTTGAGCGCCGAGCTGGCGGGCGATCCGCTCTCGGTGGACGCGCAGGTGCTGCGGAGATTCGCAACGCCAGACTCGAACAACTTATGGTAATCTCAGGTTTATTTTTCTGTATCTGGTCAAACTTATGCAACAACGAGTCTTATCACATGAGAGTGCGTCGTTAGACGCACCAGATGCTCAGACGCTGCTTGAGCATATTCTGGAGATTTACGATTTAAAGACCGTTGTCGCTGAGCTTAGCGCTGTGGGGGAACAGCACTGGAGCCCGGCTATCGTAAAGCGCGTCGTAACCCTGGCGCGCGCCAATACGCGTCTGAGTGAAAATGAGTGTGCCCATCTGGCCTCTTTGTTACCGAGGCCGCCTAAGCATCATCCGAATTATGCCTTTCGCTTTGTCGATCTTTTTGCCGGCATCGGCGGTATTCGTCATGGTTTTGAGGCGATTGGCGGTCAATGCGTGTTTACCAGCGAGTGGAACAAACACGCGGTGCGCACCTATAAAGCCAACTGGTACTGCGACCCTGTAGAGCATCGGTTTAATACGGATATTCGCGATGTGACGCTGAGCAATCAGCCTGACGTCAGCGACCGTAAGGCTCAGGAACATATTCGGGCGTCGATTCCTCAGCACGACGTGCTACTGGCAGGCTTCCCGTGCCAGCCTTTCTCTTTAGCAGGCGTCTCCAAAAAGAATGCGATGGGTCGCGCGCACGGCTTTGCCTGCGATACTCAGGGCACGCTATTTTTCGACGTGGTGCGGATTATTGATGCTAGACGGCCACCTATCTTCGTGCTGGAAAACGTCAAAAACCTGAAGAGCCACGATAGCGGCAAAACCTTCCGCATTATTATGCAGACGCTCGATGAACTGGGATATGAAGTTTCCGATGCCGCGGATATGGGCGCTAATGACCCGAAAATAATCGATGGTCAGTACTTCCTGCCGCAGCACCGCGAACGCATTGTGCTAGTCGGTTTTCGCCGTGACTTAGGGCTACATGAAGGCTTTACCCTGCGTGATATTCCGTCGCTCTATCCGGCTCAGCGCCCGACCTTTGGTGAACTGCTGGAGCCAAACGTTAACCCCAAATTTATCCTCACCCCGGTGCTGTGGAAATATCTTTACCGCTATGCGCGTAAGCATCAGGAGAAAGGCAACGGTTTTGGCTACGGGCTGGTTGACCCGACAAAAGCCAGCAGCGTGGCGCGAACGCTGTCGGCGCGCTATTACAAAGATGGCGCCGAAATCCTGATCGACCGGGGCTGGGATCTGGCGCTGGGGGAAAAGCACTTTGATGACCCGCAAAATCAGCTGCATCGCCCGCGTCGCCTGACGCCGCGAGAGTGCGCTCGCCTGATGGGTTTTGAATCACCGCAGGGATACCGTTTCCGTATTCCGGTGTCGGATACTCAGGCGTACCGGCAGTTTGGTAACTCGGTGATTGTACCGGTGTTTGCCGCCGTGGCGCGCCTTTTACAGTCGCGTATTTTGCAGGCGGTTGCGCTGCGTGATTCGGAAACCGGCGATGGCGGACGTTCACGATAAGGCCACACGCAGTAAAAATATGCGCGCCATCGGCGCGCAGAATACCGCGATTGAAAAACGAATGGCGGTACTGCTGGATGGACTGGGCTTGCAGTGGCTCGCGCAGGACACGCGCCTGCCGGGCCGCCCCGATTTTACCCTCGACGACTACCGCTGCGTGATATTCACGCATGGCTGCTTCTGGCATCACCACGATTGCTATCTGTTTAAGGTGCCCGCGACGCGCACCGACTTCTGGCTGAATAAAATTGGCGCTAACGTCGCACGCGATGAGCGGGATATACGCCAGCTTATTGCATCAGGCTGGCGCGTGCTGGTGGTGTGGGAGTGTGCGCTACGCGGGCGGGAAAAGCTCACAGATCTTGCATTGAGCGAGCGGCTGGAAGAGTGGATCTGCGGCGGCGAAGGCAGCGCGCAGATCGGTATTCAAGGGATCTCAAGCCTTAGGTTTATTTCTCAGTCTGACAAGGAATAGCGCTGGCTTTTGCCGGGAAAAGGTATTTCCCGAGCGTCACCAGCACGACGGCGGCGATGATAATCGCCAGCGCGAGCCATTCGGTTCCAGAGAGGTGCTCCCCGTTAAAGCCGGTACCTAACAGCACGGCAACGACCGGGTTCACATAGGCGTAGCTGGTGGCTACAGCAGGCGTGACGTTGCGAATCAAATACATGTAGGCGTTGATGGCGATAATTGAGCCAAAGATGGCGAGATAACCTACCGCCAGGAAACCGTGCAGGCTGGGCAGGGCAGTCAAACGCTCGCCGCTGAACAGCGACGCCACCATCAGGATAATTCCGGCTGCCAGCATTTCGACGGCTCCGGCCATCATGCCGGTGGGCAGCTCAATACGTGAACCATACACCGAGCCAAACGCCCAGCTCAGCGAACCAATCAGGATCATCAGCGCGCCCCACGGGTTGCCGCTTAGGTTGCCGCCGCTGTTGAGCAGCACGATGCCCGCGAGACCAATCGCAATCCCCAGCCACTCCAGTTTACGCGTCGCGATACCAAAGAAGCGGCTGAAGCAGAGCGTAAATAGGGGAACGGTTGCCACCATAACGGCGGCAATACCGGAAGGCACGTTCTGGTGTTCGGCGACGGTTACCATGCCGTTACCGACGGCCAGCAGCAATACGCCAATGATAGCCGCATTAATCAGCGGTTTTCGCGCCGGCAGACGGTGACCGGTTGCCAGCAAAAATACCATCAGCACCACGCCCGCCGAAAGAAAGCGAATGCCTGCCATCATTAAAGGGGGCCAGCTGGCAACGCCGATGCTAATGGCAAAATAGGTTGAACCCCAAATGATATACAGCGCGAACAGCGCGCCAATCAAGGGTAACAGTTGTTTAATACGCATACTTCCTCACGGCAAAATAGCAAGCAGGCAGATAGTAAACGCCAAAACTACCGTGCTGGCGAGTGCTTTAATTCAGGGGTTGATGTTGTTTTTATGTTATAAATATGTATCTCTTACGCCCTGCGTCATTTTGCTTCATACTTTGTTATCAATACAAAAAATAAAGGATGTGGTTTGTGGCAGGAAGTAGCTTATTAACCTTGTTAGATGATATCGCCACTTTACTCGATGATATCTCGATGATGGGCAAACTGGCGGCGAAAAAAACGGCTGGCGTGCTGGGGGATGATTTATCGTTGAACGCCCAGCAGGTGTCTGGCGTGCGTGCGAATCGCGAGCTGCCGGTGGTGTGGAGCGTGGCGAAAGGTTCGCTGCTTAATAAAGTCATTCTGGTACCGCTGGCGCTGTTAATCAGTGCTTTTATCCCGTGGGCGGTAACGCCGCTTTTGATGATTGGCGGCGCGTACCTCTGTTTTGAAGGCGTGGAAAAAGTGCTGCATACGCTGCATGAGCGTAAACATAAAGGCGATGACAACGCACGCCAGCAGCGTCTGGAGGCTATTGCGCAGCAGGACCCTGGCAGCTATGAGCGAGATAAAGTCAAGGGTGCTATCCGCACCGATTTTATTCTCTCTGCAGAAATTGTTGCCATTACCTTAGGCATCGTCGCCGAAGCGCCGTTGCTGAACCAGGTGCTGATTTTATCCGGCATCGCAGTGCTGGTGACCATTGGCGTCTACGGCCTCGTAGGCGTGATTGTGAAGCTGGATGATATGGGCTACTGGCTGGCCGAAAAACGCAACGCCCTGGCGCAAGGCGTTGGGAAAGGGCTGCTGGTGGTAGCACCGTGGCTGATGAAAACGCTGTCGGTCGTTGGGACGCTGGCCATGTTCCTGGTGGGTGGCGGTATCGTGGTTCACGGCGTTGCGCCGGTGCATCACGCTATCGAAACCTTTGCCACGCAGCAGGCATCCTGGCTTGCCACGCTGGTGCCGGTGTTTGCCAATCTGGTGCTCGGTTTTGTGATTGGCGCCGTCGTGCTGGCGGGGGTGAATGTCATCTCACGCTGGCGTCAGTCCCGTGCATAAAAAATGCGGTTCCGGTACGCAAACCGTTCGTGGATCGGCTAAGGTGAAACAGTTTCACCCTGATACCGGAGGCAACAATGGTCTTTTTGGTCAGTGATGAAGTCCGGCCCAAAAATGGTGGGCCGCGAATGGTCGTAACGGGATACGCCAGCGGGATGGTGGAGTGCCGCTGGTACGATGGTTTTGGCGTTAAGCGGGAGGCATTCCGTGAAGATGAGCTGATTCCAGGCAATCTATCCCCACAAGAGCAAACGTAATCTTTGCCTTTGCGCCCGGCGAATGCCGGGCGGTTTAGGGCCGTTATCCCGGCCCTTTGTCGTAGCATTGTCGTCGTGGAGCAGCATGAATTATCAGCAGCAATCAATTCTGGAACTGTCGCGGGTTGTTAATTCAAACAGCCGTTTGGGAGCGCTACCGTGCATCCCCTGAAGGCGACGACACCAACGCCCACAGGATGGTGGTCTAAGCTGGCGCGCCGGGTTAAGCCGGAGCGGGTCGTCAATATTTGTTTTGTCGTGGTTCTCTTTTTTTCAACGTTGCTGACATGGCGCGAAACCATCGTGCTGGAAGATGCCTATATCTCGAGTCAGCGTAATAATCTGAAGAACGTGGCCAATGATATGGATGCGCAGCTTCAGTTTAACACTGACCGTCTGCTGTTTTTCCGCAATGGTATGCAGTCCGCTCTCCAGGTGCCGCTGGCGTTTGAAGTGTTGCGCACCGCCGAACAGCAGTTTGAACGCCAGCGCGCGCAGTCTGACTGGCAGATCTCTTTGAACAACAACCGAACGCTGCCGCTACACGGCGTATCCGACGCGTTTGTTGAGCATACTAACCTGCTGTCCCGCGACAACCCGCTGCTGGGCAACGAGTTCATGGCTACCATTGAACTGGGCTACCTGCTGCGTTTATCCGCGATGACCCGTCAACACCTTGCGCGTTTTGAAACCCATATGCTGTACGTCTCACGTGCTGGTTTTTACCTCAGCACAGATGCTACCCAGCAGGACAGCATAACCGAATATTACTATCGTCTGGCAACCAGCCCCTGGTTTACCCAGCAGTCGCAGCGCGACAACCCCAACCGTGGGGTGAAGTGGCAGACGACCTTCAGCCGGGATAAAACGCCGGCTGCGCAAACCGTGACTGCCGCCGTCCCGCTAGACTATGAACAGTATTGGTTCGGCGTGCTGGCTATCCAGCTCTCTGTCAATGAAATGACGCAGTTTCTGACGCAATCCGTTGAAGGAGAAGACGAGGGCGAATACCAGCTATACGACCGCCGAATGAACCTGATTGCTTCTTCTGAGTCGGATGCATCAAAGCGCACTCAGCTCTCGCAGGAGGTTCAGGCCCAGCTGGCTCATGCCTATGAACAACAAAACGAAGGCAGTGTGCGCCAGTTTTCGCGCTATATCAGTTGGGAGAAGCTGCGAAATTTTGATGGCGTGCTGCTGCGCATTCATAGCCTGGAAGAGGGTGTTCGCGGAGACTTCGGCAGCATCAGTATTGCGCTGACGCTACTTTGGGTACTGTTTACCACGATGCTGATTATCTCCTGGATAGTCATCCGCCGCATGGTGCGCAATATGTCAACGCTTCAGGATTCGCTGGCGTGGCGTGCGTGGCACGATATGCTGACTCGCCTCTATAACCGCGGCGCGTTGTTTGAAAGAGCGAGTAAATCCCTTGCCGACTGCCAGAAGGCGGGTGAGTCGTTGGCGGTCATTCAGCTCGACCTCGACCATTTTAAAAGCATTAACGATCGCTTTGGTCACCAGGCGGGTGACCGGGTGCTTATTCATATTGGCAGGGTGATCCTTAATAAGATCCGTAAAGAAGATATCGCTGGCCGGGTAGGTGGTGAAGAATTTTGTCTGGTGCTGCCGGACACCTCGCTGGCTCAGGCAACGGTCATTGCCGAACGTATCCGCGAAAGCATTAACAGCCGGGAAATCCTTATTTCCCGCAACCAGACCATTCGGGTTAGCGCCTCGCTGGGCGTTTGTAGCAGCGATGAACTGGCGCAGTATGATTTCCAGGTTCTGCAATCTATTGCGGATAAAAGGCTCTATCTGGCGAAAACGAGTGGGCGAAATCGTGTGTGTGCGGAAGACGGAGAGGACAGGAATAAATAGCGTCATAAAACATAAATTTAACTTATGTTGAAAGCGTATATTGAGAAAAATCTTAAAGGCGTGATGGCGAAATTCTGAAAATAAAACTGTCATCTTGTTGATTTATCATTAGGTTAGCGAAGTGTCTGCGTAAGCAGGACTACGCTGTCATATTTATTTCTTAGGTGAATAATTCTTGTCATTTTAAATAAACGACGATAATGTTTCACCCACGTCAGGTTTCCTGATGTAACGAATATTTCAATGCTTCTTGCTTCGGCAAGGTTGATCCCGACGCTTGCGTGTCGGGATTTTTTTACCCCGCTAGCGCGTCACTTCCGTGATGCTGAAATCATGAATGTCCAACTCGAAGGCTTCTGCTAACTCGTGCCAGGTATGGTATTCGCGGCCATCTACGCTCACGTGATGTGGGTCCTCCGTCGCGCGGTGGATTTCACTTTCGCTGATTTCGTTAATCGCTGCTAGCAGCGCATCAATGTTAACCCCTCGGGGGTCGCTTGCTATCTTCATCACAGACACCCTTTGTTTCGGTCCCTGTATAAGTATACATCCAATGGATGATGTTGCTCAAAAAATGAGCGATTTTGCGATAGTGATGGATAATTAAGCACTTATGCAACGGAGCGCTGTCAGCGCGGCAATTTTGTTCTAAACTGGGCTAAACCACTCAGGAGATGACGTTTATGCAAGTTAACGATCGTGTGACGGTCAAGACAGATGGGGGGCCGCGTCGCTCCGGCGTCGTGCTGGCAATTGAGCAATTCAATGAAGGGACGATGTATCTGGTATCGCTGGAGGATTATCCTATGGGGATCTGGTTCTTCAACGAGTTGGGCCACGCAGACGGTATTTTCGTTGAAAAAAGCGAATCGTGATTTAGTCATCTGGCGGTAGCGATACCGCCAGTTTCCCTGCTGTCGTTGTCCTAACGCATATTGACGAAAATGCCTGATGTGACATTCTCAGCCAGACGAACAACATGATAGATAACCTGTTTGTTATGCGTTTTTATTTTCTTTTTAATATTACCCTTATGTGACGATACGGTTTTAGCTTTAATATTCATCTGATCGGATATTTGTATCGTTCCCTGACCCGACATCCACATTTTCAACATGCTGGATTCTGTACGACTTAATGACAAGGTAGAGATATTAGTTTGCTTTACTTCTGCTGTTTCTTTTTTCAGATAATTACCCAAAATGATATCGAGCGTTTCAGGTTTTATCGATTTAGAGCTAATTAGCAGATTACTCCTAACCATCAGATATTCGTCAAAATGAATATTGGCAATCGCCATAAAAACAATGAACAGCGTCCTGGGGTGTTGATTAATGATCTGCTTAATATGCAGACTACTCTGCACATCATGAATGAAGCAGTCCTCATTAATAAACACGACAGCTGGACGGCGAACTGCGCATATCTCAGCGAGTCCGTCAACGTTGTCTACATTGTCGATATCACGTTTTTTTACCCCACGACTGGCCAGGTATCCGGTTAACCCTAGCCGCGTATAACTGCATAGATCCATAATAATCGTTGACATGGCATACCCTCACTCAATGCGTAACGATAATTAACCCACTGCCTTCGAACTTCATCGCCGCAACGAACCTGGTGAAAATAAAAAACAAGAGGATGAAGACGAACAGGCGGCATCAACTATCCCGTAAAGTTACGTATAATTTGCCAGGAATCATCTCAAAGTAAAGTAAATGTTATGTTGTGTGAATCATCTAAAAACAAATAACCCGCGCCAGCGATATGCTGGTAGATGTTTTTGCAGTTTTACTTTAGGAATTTCCTCATAATAACCGGGTGGCTTATGGAGAATTTATACGTGGTAACTCACTGATAATATCTGCTAATAGATCAAATATCTCACTAAATAAGTGTTCGCAAAACGGTGCGATCAGCGGCATTAATGCAGCCATTAATAGAATGCCGACGGTGAGAGTAATCGGAAATCCGATGACGAATACGGAGAGCTGCGGTGTCATACGGTTAAGCATACCCAGCGCCAGGTTGACCGTTAGCAGGAGCGTAATGATAGGAAGAGCCAGCATGACGCCGTTGAGAAAAATCATTCCTCCCGCGCGCGTCAGCGCTAAAAACGCGTTGCTGTTAATGGGTTCGCCGCCGATGGGCAGGGTGTGAAATGTATCGACCAGCAGCGAAATAAGCCATAAATGGCCGTTAAAAACCAGGAACAGCAGCATCGCGAGCATGTCCATGATTCGTGCCAGCACCGGCATATTGAGGTTGCTTCCTGGGTCAACAAAGGTGGCAAATGAGAGCCCCATCTGCAGGCCGATGACCTCGCCGGAGTAGCGAACGGCCGCAAAGGCGAACTGCATGGTGTATCCCAGCGCAATGCCGATAAGAATCTGCTGTAGCGCCAGCCAGAGCGCATTTGCCGAGAAGATAGGGACTTCAACAACCGGCAGAGAAGGGGCGATAACGACGGTGATGATAATCCCCAGCCCCACCTTCACGCGTTTCGGTATGGTGCGTTCATTCAGAATCGGCGCGGTCGTTATCAGCGCCAGTACCCTCAGCATGGGCCAGAAATAGAGGCTGAGCCAGGAGAGCCACTGGTCGCTGGTGAAATGGATCATCGTGCTTAGCCGATGATATAGGGCAAGTTGTTGAACAGCGTTCGCACGTAGTCCAGAAGGAGATTCAGCATCCACGGTCCGGCAACGATAATCGCGATAAACACAGCGATGATTTTTGGAATGAACGACAGCGTCATTTCGTTAATCTGCGTCGCGGCCTGCAGGATACTGATAATCAGGCCGGTCACCAAAGAAACCAGCAGCAGCGGGGCGGCCAGCGCCAGCGCCACTTTCATCGCTTCGGTGCCCATCATCATGACGGATTCAGGGGTCATGGGTACTCCTTAACTGTAAAAACTCTGCGCCAGCGAGCCGACCAGCAGTTGCCAGCCATCCACCAGTACAAACAACATCAGCTTAAACGGCAGCGCGATGGTGGCAGGCGGCACCATCATCATCCCTAGCGCCATCAGGACGCTGGCGATCACCAGGTCAATAATCAGGAACGGAATAAAAATGGTGAAGCCAATCTGGAAGGCGGTTTTCAGTTCGCTGGTGACATAGGCCGGTAGCAGAATACGCATAGGAACGGCTTCTGGACCTTGAATAGGCTGGCTGTTGGCGAGTCTGGCAAACAGCGCCAGATCCGCTTCACGGGTCTGGCGCAGCATAAATTCACGCAGCGGCTGCGCGCCTTTTTCCAGCGCATCCTGCATGGTGATTTTATCTTCGCTAAACGGCTGATAGGCGTCGGTGTAAACTTTGTCGATAACCGGCGACATAATGAAAAAGGTCAGAAACAGCGCCAGCCCCAGCAGGACCTGGTTAGGTGGCGCTGACGGTGTTCCCAGGGCGCTACGCAGCAGGCCGAACACGATGATGATGCGGGTGAAGCTGGTCATCATCAGTAAAATGGCCGGGATAAAGGTCAGCGAGGTAATAAAAACCAGCGTTTGAACCGGCAGCGACCAGCTCTGACCACCGTTGGCCAGCGGCTGGCTGATTAAACCTGGAAGTTCTGCAAAAGCGGAGGGCGACAGCAACAACAGCCCGCTCAGCGCAAGGGAATAAATACGACGCATCAGGATCTCCCGGGACGCTTAAGCATGTTTTTCATCAGTGAAGCAAATTCGGGTGCGGCAGCCTGCGGTGGCTGATTCTCCGCTGAGGCTGGCGGCAGCTTATGCAGCAACGTAACTTGTTGCGCGGTGACGCCGAGCACCAGACGCGCATCTTCAACGTTAACAATCACCACGCGTTCACGGGCACCCAGCGAGGCGCTAGCGCTGACCTTCAACCCGCTTGCCGGTTGGTTTCTCATGGCGCCGGGCATGACGCGCTTCACCACCCATGCCGCCGCCAGGATGAGTACGATAATGCCCAGCAGGGCGCCGCTAACCTGAATTAACGGCGACGTCGCCGGCTCATTAACATGCGCAACGGTCACCGGTGCGGTGGGGGTTGCGGATGCGGCAGTATGGTTTGTCGTCGCCACGCCGTGTCCAGACGGCGTAGCGCTATGAGAGACCGGTGCCGGTGGCACAGCGTGGTTTGTGCTCATCTTAACGGCTCAGGCGGCGCATACGCTCTGATGGCGTGATGATGTCCGTGATACGTACGCCGTACTTGTCGGCAACCACCACGACTTCACCCTGGGCAATCAGATAGCCGTTGATTAAGATATCCAATGGTTCACCCGCCAGACCGTCCAGTGCGACCACGGAACCCTGCGTCAGGCGCAGCAGCTCTTTGATGGTCATCCGGGTACGACCCAGTTCAACGGTCAGCTTGACCGGAATATCCATGATCAGGTCGATATCCTGCAGCGTGCCGCTGACGTCGCCGCCGCCCAGTTGCTGGAATACCGCATCGGCAGCACTTTTGCTGCTGGTGGTTTTCTGTTCGTTCAGCGCTTCAGCCCACAGATCGTCCACGGATCCGCTGTTGTCATCGGGTGGAGTATTCATATCACTCATTTGGGCTGTTCCTCGTTCAGCGAATTCAATATCGGGTTGATCAAATGTTCTACGCGCAGCGCATATTGCCCGTTAACCGTGCCGTACTGGCTGGTTAACACCGGCACGCCGTCGACGTGCGCAATAATGCGATCGGGCTTCTCTATCGGCAGGACATCACCGGGTTGAAGTTTGAGTATTTGTGACAGTCGAAGCGAGATATCGGCGAAGTTCGCTATCAGTTCGAGCTCGGAGTGCTGCACCTGACGCACCAGATTTTCACGCCAGTTCTGATCTTCATTGCGTGAGTTTTCCAGCGGCGGGTTAACCAGCAGTTCGCGCAGCGGCTCAATCATGCTGAACGGCAGGCAGATATTAAACTCGCCGGTCAGATTGCCTATTTCTACGTGGAACGGCGTGTTCACCACGATGTCGTTCGGCGAAGTGGTGATGTTGGTGAACTTTACCTGCATCTCCGAACGGACATATTCCACTTCCAGCGGGTTGATAGCTTTCCATGCATCGCTATAGCCTTCCAGCGCTAGCTTCAGCATGCGGTTGATGACCCGCTGCTCGGTATGGGTGAACTCACGACCTTCTACTTTGGTCGGAAAACGTCCATCCCCGCCGAACAGGTTATCCACGGCGATAAACACCAGGCTTGGGGAAAAGACCACCAGGCCCGTGCCGCGCAGCGGCTTTAGATGGATCAGGTTAAGGTTAGTGGGCACCGGCAGGTTACGAGCAAACTCGTGGTATGGCTGAATACGAATCGCCCCCACGGTAATGTCCGGACTCCGGCGCAATAGGTTGAACAATCCCATACGGAAGTGGCGGGCAAAACGCTCGTTGATGATCTCCAGCGCCTGCAGACGTTCACGTACAACGCGTCGTTGGGTATTGGGGTCATAGGGGCGAATGTCATCTTCGCCCGCAGCGCGTGCCTGCGGCTCGTTAGGATTGTCGCTGTCGCCGTTCAACAGCGCGTCAATTTCGGCCTGAGAAAGAATGCTATCGCCCATAGTCCTACCGCAAAATAAAGGCTGTATACAGCACGTCGGTAATGTTCTGTTTAGGCTGACCAGCAATTAGCGGTGCGCTCAACGTCTCTTTAATCTCGGCAGCGAGCTGCTTTTTGCCGTCATCAGTAGCAAGCTTAGTCGCATCCTGGCGTGACAGCAGCAGGAGCATACGGCTGCGAACTTCCGGCAGATAGTCATTCAGACGCGCGCGGTCGGCCTCAGACTTCATGCGCAGCGTCACGCCAACGTACAGCACGCGGTCGGCATCGCCGAGATTGACGGTAAAGGTATCCAGCGGGAAGAAGACCGGCGCAGCTGGCGGCGGCGCTTCTTTTGGCGCGGCGGTCTCTGCTTTGTTGGTTAAACGCCAGTAGCTGTAGCCTGCGGTGGCGCAGGCGGCGAGCGTTACCAGCACCAACAAAGGGATCCAGAGGGAGCGTTTGCTCTTTTTATTGATTGCGGTGTCAGTCATTTGATGCGGTCTTCCTTTTAGAGCCTATCCAATGATTATCCCGCCTCCCGCGCGGGTCAAAGCGTGGAAAAGACGGGAATAATCGTGTTACCTCGGGCGTTTAAGCGAAGATATCTACCGCATTATCCCCGCGAGCCGAAGATTGCAGGGCGGCAGGGACGGCGAGAAGTTCGGTGTCGTCCTGGTTTTCACCGCCGTCGGCGTTATGACGTGCGGCAAACGACTGCTGAGATGAAGGTTGCTGCTGTTGACCTGCAAAGCCATCGCTGCTGATATTGCTTTGTCCCAACTGAATGCCATTGTCTTCAAGCTGAGTGCGTAGTACCGGAAGCGCGGCCTCCAGTGCAGCGCGCACGTGGCTGTGCGGTGAGGCCATCTGGATTTGCGCCAGGTTATCTTCCACCTTCAGCGTAATGTGTACCTGGCCCAGCGATTCCGGGTGCAGGCGCAGCTCGGCGGTCTGCTGGCCCGAACGGGTAAACAGCGTGATGTGCTGGCTCACGTTCTGCTGCCAGTCCGCGGTGCCCAGTTGGGCGCGCACGTTGGCCGTCGCGGTGGCAGGAAGGACCGGCGCGGCGTTGTTCTGGTTGGCGACCGGTGCCAGCGCGGCGGTGGCGGCGGTTGGGCTCGAAACGCTTTCTGATTCCGCTTTCTGGGTTGGGATCACAAAGGCGGAGTCGGCGGGCAGCGCGCGAGTATCAACGCCAGTTTGCGTGGTCGGTGTGCCTTTAACATCCACAAAGCCCTGAGATTTCGCACCACCGCGACCGAGTGCGGTGGTCAGGGAGCTGAGCGTGTCGCTATTTTGCGCAGGCGCAGTAACGGTAGCCGTCTGCTGAATCTGCGGGGTGACCGGCAGCATCGCCATGAGCGCGCTGAGACTTTTCAGATCGTCGTCGCTCAGTTTGCTCTCAGCGGAGTCGTCGTCGCTTTTCGCGTCCGTTTTACCGGTGGTCAGTTCACTTTTCAGATGGGCGGCCAGTGAGCTTAACAGGGTCTGAGCATCACTTGAGGTCGCTAAGTCTACGTCGCTCTCGGCGCTGGCATTGGCCTGGGTAGCCTCCTGTTGAACCAGCCACTTGGTCAGCGACTGACCCTGAACTTTGATATCTTTCAGACCTTTCACATCGGTAAGGCCTTTGACATCAGCGTCGGTGAGCAGCGCTTTTTTTGCGCCAGCGGGGTCGGCGCTCTGGGTCAGTGCGCCTGCCAACAGCGCCAGGAAATCCTCGGGTGACCCCGGGGTTTTTGCCGTCGCGTCTGTGCTTGCAATATTTGCATCGCTGACGGCAAGGTTAGGCAGAGTAATCATTCGGGTTTCCTCAAGGTTGCGCGTTGGGCAAACTCATCCATTTTTTTCTGATCAAGCCGGTTTTCCGCCAGCAGCGCGGCGGATTCTTGCCGGTCCTGTAGCGTTTGCCATGCCTGCAAACGCTGTTTTTTCTCGCGCCAGAAATTCAGCGCCTGCTCCACTTTGTTGTTCCACTGAATCAACTGCTGACGGTGCTGGTCGATAGCTTTCTCCAGAGTTTGAATAAACTGCTGGCAGTTCTGCCATCGCAGACTGGCAATGCCCTGCGTCATGTCGTTATTCAGGCTGTTTTGATATTCCAGTTGATAGTCCATCAACATCTTGAGCTGTTCTTCCGCCTGCTGGCATCCGCGCCGCATTTCACCCAAAACCAGGGCGGCGTTGTCCACATCAGTTTCTGCCAGCTCTTTCAGCGTTGCTAATGCACCGTGCTGCGCCATATTTGTGATCCTCTTGCTTCACTATGACGATGGGAAAATCATTTCCAGGGCCTGGATGGATGATTCCCAGTCTGCTTTTTCAAGAATGCCTTGCTGTAAAAATGCTTCCAGATGCGGCCAAAGTGTGATGGCTTTATCCAGCATCGGGTCGCTGCCCTTGGCGTATGCGCCGACGCTAATCAGGTCGCGGTTACGCTGGAAGCTCGAGAGCAGCTGCTTAAAGTTGCGCACCCGGGCGTAATGCTCTTCGCTGATGAGCGCGGTCATCGCACGGCTGATCGAGGCCTCGATATCAATGGCCGGATAGTGCCCGGCTTCCGCCAGCCGACGGGACAGCACGATGTGACCATCAAGGATGGCGCGCGCGGAGTCGGCTATCGGGTCCTGCTGGTCATCACCTTCGGTCAAAACGGTATAAAACGCGGTGATCGAGCCGCCGCCGGTGATGCCGTTACCGGCACGTTCAACCAGCGCTGGCAGCTTGGCGAAGACCGAAGGCGGGTAGCCTTTGGTGGCCGGTGGTTCACCGATGGCTAGCGCGATTTCACGCTGCGCCATGGCGTAGCGGGTCAGGGAGTCCATGATCAGCAGTACGTGCTGACCGCGGTCGCGGAAATCTTCCGCCACGCGGGTCGCATAGGCGGCGCCCTGCATACGCAGCAGGGGGGAGACGTCGGCTGGCGCCGCAATCACCACCGAACGCGCGCGGCCTTCGGTGCCGAGAATGTTCTCGATAAAGTCTTTAACTTCACGCCCACGTTCACCGATAAGCCCGACGACGATGACGTCGGCGCGGGTATAGCGCGCCATCATGCCGAGCAGCACGCTCTTACCGACGCCGGAACCGGCAAACAGTCCCATACGCTGGCCGCGTCCGACGGTGAGCAGGGCGTTGATTGGGCGTACCCCGGTATCCAGCACGTGTTCAATCGGCGTGCGCTGTAAGGGGTTAAACGGCGCGGTGATAAGCGCGCCGGTTTCGGTAGTATCCGGGGCGGGCAATCCGTCAAGCGGTTTGCCGCTGCCATCCAGTACGCGGCCCAGCAGCGCCGGGCCAAGCGGCAGCTGTTTGCCGCTTTGTAGGCCGTCACCGGCGGTGTTACGCGCATAGACGCGCGCGCCGGGCAGGATGCCTTCAACTTCTTCGAGCGGCATCAAAAACAGGCGGTGACCGTTAAAGCCGACAACCTCGGCTTCTACTTCCTGCATCTCCGCGCCCTGTTGGCGTTCGATAATGCAGGTCGCGCCGAGCGGAAGCTGTAGCCCGGTGGCTTCCAGCACGAGGCCAGTTGCGCGGGTGAGACGTCCGTAGCGGCGCACAGCAGGAAGCTGCGCGATGCGCGCCTCGAAATTGTCGAGCGTGTTGAGCCAGCGGGTCAGACGCACGGTCATCAGCAGGCTCCCGGTGCCGCCAGGCGGCACAGTTCCTGCCAGCGCGTGGCGACGCTGGCATCCAGATCGCCTTCATCGGCGGAGACTTTGCAGCCGCCGGGATGCAGCGTTGGGTCGCCTCGCAGCCGCCAGCCGTGCAGGTTCAGCGTTGCGCCGAGCATCTCTTCGACGCGTGGTAAATCTTCCGGGCTGACGCGCAGCTGCGGCTTGCCGGTGAACAGCGGCTCCTGCTGAAGCAGGGATTGAATCTGCTTAATCAGCGCGGTGTTATCCACCACCGGCACCTGCCCGACAATCTGCCGCGCCGCTTCCAGCGCCATCTGCATCAGACGTGAAGCAATGACGCTATCGAGGGTATCCAGCGTATGCTGAAATTCGCTCGCCAGCTGCTGCATACGGGCGTGAATTGGCGCCTGTTCCTGTTTGGCCTGCGCCAGACCCTGTTCGAGCCCTTGCGCCAGACCTTCCTGATAACCCTGCTGTTGACCGGCGGCGTGGCCTTCACGCAGACCGGCCTGGTAGCCCTGTTCATGAGCCTGAATCTGTAGCTGAGCCAGCTGTTGCTGTTGCAGCTGTTCGGCGGAGATCTCTTCTTGCTCCTCGTCCATTTCGTCAACGGAAAGTGGGGTAAACTCCATTTCCATTGGCGGAGAGAGATCGTCAGGCTGCCAGACTTTCCACGGCGTGGTATCAGACATAGGTGTCGTCTCCGCTGCCAATCACCATCTCGCCGGTTTCGGCCAGACGACGCACAATAAGCAGGATGGCTTTCTGTTCGTTCTCGACCTGAGACAGACGAACCGGGCCACGGTTGGCCAGGTCGTCGCGCAGAATGTCGGCCGCACGCTGGGACATATTGCGCAGGAACTTCTCGCGCAACGGCGGCTCGGAGCCTTTGAGGGCAATGAGCAGCGATTCGGAGTCCACTTCCTGCAGCAGGCGCTGGATGCTGCGATCGTCCACGTCGACCAGGTTTTCGAACAGGAACATCTCGTCGATGATTTTCTGCGCCAGATCGCCGTCGAATTCGCGCACTGCGGTAATAACCGCTTCTTCCTGCTGCGTTTTCATCAGGTTGATAATTTCGGCCGCCGTTCTCACGCCGCCCATTTTGCTGCGCTTGAGGTTCTGGCCGTCGAGCAGGTTGTTCAGCACCTCGGTCAGTTCCGCCAGCGCCGCCGGCTGTACGCCGCCGAAGGTCGCAATACGCAGCATCACGTCGTGACGCAGACGTTCGTCGAACAGCGCCAGAATATCGGCCGCCTGACCGCGTTTGAGGTGCACCAGGATGGTCGCGATAATCTGCGGGTGCTCCTCGCGAATAACATCGGCAGCGCTCTGTGGCTCCATAAAGTTGAGCGTTTCGAGGCCGCTGGTGGTTTCGCGGGTTTCGAGAATATCTTCCAGCAGGCTGGCGGCACGCTCTTCGCCCAGCGCTTTGACCAGCACCGTGCGCAGGTAGTCGTTGGCGTTGACGCTGAGCGCCGCAAACTGCTCGGCTTCTTGCTCGAACTCCGCCAGCACGTCGGTCAGCTGTTTATTAGAGATCTGCTTTACGCCCGCCATGGCGGTACTGAGCTGCTGCACTTCGCGGGTGCTGAGATGTTTGAACACCTCAGCCGCGCGGTCTTCGCCAATCGTCATCAGCAAAATGACGCTTTTATCGATTCCAGTCAGGTTACTCATGGTCGTTATTCATCCATTGGCGAATGACCAGCGCTACCACGCGCGGATCGTTATCAGACATTTCGCGAATACGCTGGCTCATCACTTCAGCGCTCAGGCGCTGGTTAGCACGGCGCTGCTGCGTTTGTTCATCTTTGCTGAGGCGAACCTCAACAGCGTCCTGCGCTTCCTGCTGAACTTTCACCTGCTCGGCGGACGCCAGCGCGATGGCTTCACGGCGTTGGAGCTGCGGCTTAATCGCTTTACGCCATAGGAGCCAGGCGACAATCAGCACCAGTAACCAACGACCGGCGGTCATCAGCTGATCGATAAACGACTGCTGCTTCCAGAATGGCAGTTCACCACCGCTTTCATCGGTATCGTTAAACGGTGAATTGACCACGTTCAGGGTATCGCCACGGGTGGTGGAGAAGCCCATCGCTTCGCGG
Organism: uncultured Kluyvera sp.; assembly: GCF_902485085.1. NCBI lineage: Bacteria > Pseudomonadati > Pseudomonadota > Gammaproteobacteria > Enterobacterales > Enterobacteriaceae > Kluyvera > uncultured Kluyvera sp. The sequence continues at coordinate 11,786 of NZ_CABTJS010000094.1, read as the reverse complement.
GTCAAGTCTTCAATCTGCTTCATCTGATCGTTCGTAAGCGGCAGCGGTTTGCCGTCCGGCAGATTACGGTAGTTGACCACCACGGCCACCGACAGACGTTGCACATCGCCAACGTTTTTCCTGGTGTGCATGATGGTGCGGTCGAGCTCGTAGTTGCTGGTTTCATTACGCTGCGTATTGCGCGGACCGGTCGTGGTGGTGGTATTGCGGTTCGCGGCGGTCTGACCATTGGCCTGGTTTGCTGGTGGCGTACTGATAGGTGCCGATGGCGCAGGGGCAGGGGTGTTTGACAGCGCGCCCGGAACGCCGCCCGGATAAGGGCTGCCTACCTGATCGCTCTCGCTCACCTGACGTGAACGCACCGCGGCCTGGCTGGCATCGCCGTTCGGGCGATACTGCTCGTCGGTTTGCTCTTTGTTATCAAAGTTGATTTGCGCGGTGACCTGCGCGTGGACGTTACCGTTGCCGACAATCGGCCCGAGTATGGCTTCGATACGGCGCTGAACGCGGCCTTCAACGTCGGCGGCATACTTCAGCTGCGCGTCGTTCAGGTCGCGGGCGCTGGTATTCGACTGCGTCAGCAGGTGCCCGCCCTGGTCGACAAGCGTGACGTTGCCCGGCGGTAAACCGGCGACGGCGCTGGAGACCAGATGCACAACGGCGGATATCTGCCCTTCATCGAGCGCACGGCCGGGTTCCAGATTGACGGTTATCGAAGCGGAAGGGGATTTTTGTTCACGGACAAACAGCGATGGTTTCGGCATCGCTAAATGGACGCGCGCGCTTTTGACCGGGCCGAGGGTTTCAATAGTGCGGGCTAGCTCTCCTTCCAGCGCGCGCTGGTAGTTCACCTGCTCGCTGAACTGGCTGATGCCAAATTTTTCCTGGTCGAGCAACTCAAAGCCAACTGAGCCACCTTTCGGCAGGCCAAGCTGAGCCAGGCGCAGACGCAGCTCGTGAACTTTATCCGCAGGAACTTCCAGCGCGCCGCCGTTATCGGCAAAGCGGTAAGGGACGTTCATCTGGGTTAACTGCGTGACGATAGCACCGCCGTCCTGGTCAGACAGGTTGCTGAACAGGGTGCGGTAGTCCGGGGATTTTGCCCACAGTACCATTGCCACAAGAACGGCCACTGCGGCCGCGCTGGCGACCATCAGTGGGATTTTAGGATTCGCGCGCAGGCGGTTGACCCACTCTAAGGTTTTATTTTGTGGTGTAGCCGTAGCACTCGCGCTCATTGCGCACCTCGTCGATCCTGATCAATGGCGTTAAACGTTAACGAAAACAAAGCAGACTCCCAGGTCAGAACTCATAAAGATAGCTATGCCATTATTTGTTTCTTTAGGATTTTTGATGGGCCAAATAACCCATTTTTATGGTGCTATTTAGCGCCTTTATCTTATTGACAAACTGGTAAGCTTGTTCCCAGGTTAAATACAATCCGGGAGTTCATATGGCGATTCAGGGTATTGAGGGTGTTCTGTCACAGCTGCAAGCAACGGCGGCAATGGCACGCAATCAGAGCGTGGATACGCAACCAAGCATCAGCTTTGCCGGGCAGCTTCACGCCGCGTTGGATCGCGTGAGCGATACGCAGAACAGCGCGAAAGCGCAGGCGGAGAAGTTTTCGCTGGGTGAGCCGGGCATTGCGCTAAACGATGTTATGACCGATCTGCAAAAAGCGTCGGTGTCGCTGCAGATGGGGATTCAGGTGCGCAATAAGCTGGTGAGTGCGTATCAGGAAGTGATGGGCATGCAAGTTTAATACTCAGTCCGTAGGCCGGATAAGGCGTTCACGCCGCCATCCGGCAATTTGTTCGGGCGATGCCGGATGGCGCTTTGCTTATCCGGCCTACAACTGATTTGTGTTTTTCCTTCTATTTTCTCTTCCTCGCTCCAACGTCCGCGTTTTTTATCGCGGCACGCCTACCGCAATAGTCAATTACCGTGAAACGGTCATCGGTTTAACGCTATAATGTTTCTGTTTTTTTCTCCCGGAACAGGACGAATAATGAAAAAATTAGCCATTGTGGCGGCGCTGTTAACGCTGGCGGGTTGTGCGCAAATTACCGATTACTCCACCGTTGTAAAAGCACCGGCTCCGGCGGGGTTGGTTGGATACTGGCAGTCGGTTGGGCCGCAGCGTGCGCTGGTGAGCCCGGAGGCGATAGGCAGCCTGATTGTGACTCGTGATGGCGATACGATGGACTGCCGTCAGTGGCAGCGCGTGATTGCGCTTCCGGGGAAACTGATGCTGAAAGATAAAGACGTTTATAACGTGACGAATAAGCTGGACGTGTACGCGGTTGAACGTGACGGTAACACGCTGAAGTATGACGGCATGACGCTGCAACGCGTCGAACGCCCAACGGTGGAATGCGCGGCTGCGCTGGCGAAAACGCCGCTGCCGTCGGTACTGCCATAAAAAACATTCACTCCGGCACGCCGCGTGTCGGAGTGAATATCACTAATGATTAAGGTCGGCATTATCCTGGGGAACCAGCACGTGGCCACCCTGTTTACCGTAGGTCGACATCACCGACTTTTGTATCGACGATTGCCCCACCAGTTTTGCCAGCTCATCCATGCGCGCTTGTAGCAGACGTTTTACGGTGTTTTCATTATCCAGTACCTTGCGCAGCAGGGGACGAAGCTGCTCCTGAACCGGGTCGGACGGTTCACTTAGCTGGGTTAACTGAGCAATCTTTTGCACCGCATTAACGTATTCCATTTCACTGGCAATCAGTTCGTCCCACAATCCTTCCGTGGCAAGTCGCAGCATCCTGTTGCTTTTTTCAACCAGCTGTTGGTACGAGAGATAAAGATGCGGTGCATGGCTCATTAGACGGCGTCCTGAATCAAATTAGGCGTAAGGAGAGATTCCTTCCAGGCATCGGCGATATTGCGCATGAGGTGTTCAACCTCCTCAACGGCGCCAGCGTCATTGTGCAGATTAGCCTGTAAAAGTCGTCTTACCATATAGGCGTAGAGCGCTAACAGATTCTGCGTCAGTTCATCATGACTCTTTTCATCCAGCCCCATTTTCAGGCCGTTTTCGATGATATTAATTGCCTTCGACAGGGAAAGCCCTTTTCCCTGCAGATTGCCGTCCTGCATAAACAGGCGGGCGCGGATAAGCGCGCTCAGCGCGCCGTCAAACAGCATGCTGACTAGCTGCTGCTGACTGGCGCTCATCACTGCGCTTTCTACGTCAATCTGTGCGTAGGCTTTTGTTGCTTGGGCCCCGTACATGATGTTTCTCCCGGTTAAGAATAATTACTTGGAACTGCTGGATGTTGATTCAAACTGCTGCGTTAAATAGCTACTGGTGTTATTTAACGAGGTCATCAGAACGTCCAACTGGGTAAACTGGTCTTTATAACGGGCGACCTTTACATCAATCAGATCGCTGGCGGCGTTATAGTCTTTGGTCAATTTGTTCAGCGTTTTGCTGACCCCATCTTTGGCAGCCTGAATAATCCCGGTGCTGGAAAGCCAGCTGGTCAGGTTGTTACCGATAGTGGTGGTAATGCCGGTTTTTTTACCGTCACCCACAATCAGAGCGCCGACTCCGGATGAATCTTTTTTCAACGCAGCGCTGAGTTTGTCATCATCAACGTTCAACTGGCCGGTGCTTGGGTCAGAAGTGACGCCAATCTGTGCCAGAGTTTTATAAGCCGAGGAGCTCAGCGTATTGCTCAGTGCGCTCTTCAACTGGGTCTGAATGGTGCGTAGCGTGGTGTCACCAATCAATGCACCGTTGCTGGTATCCTGACTATCGGAGCCTACATCAACCGCCGTGTATTTGGTCAGGGAGCTGAAGGTATCCTGCAGGGCGTTGTAGGCTGTTACCCATGCTTTAACCGCAGCTTGCGCTTTTGTCGTATCCTGAGTGATGGTCAGCGTTTGGTTGCCGCTGGTCACGTCATTGAGGTTCAGTGTAATGTCTTCAAGCGCATCACTAATGGTATTGCTGCTGTTTACAATGGCAACGTTGTTTACTGTGAGCTCGGCATTCTGCGCCGTCACACTCTCGGTCATACCATTGCTGGTATCGCCTTTGGTGCCGTTGTAACCCATAAAGTTTTGCAGTGCGCTGTCGCCGCTGACGCTCAGCGTCATGGCGTTATCCAGGCCGGAGTCATTTGAGGTAATCGACAGGCGATAGGCTCCGCCGACGTTAATGATACTGGCGCTGACGCCCGCTTTGGCATTGTTGATAGCGTCGCGCATTCCGGTTAATGAGGAGTTTGCTGCGCTGATGTTAATGGTTACCGGCTCTTTACCTCCACCCTGTTGAATAGTCAGAACGCTGTCACTGGTGGCAATGGCCGTTTTGTTATCAGCCTGCGTTGCTTTGGTGGTCAGCGTTTGCGCCTGTGCCAGCTGTGTGACGTTGATGGTGTATTTACCCGCAATCGCGTTACCGGTAGTGGTTGCGCTGAAGGCGGTAGTAGAGCTGGCCGTTGTGGTCGCCGTAAAAAGATCGGCTTTAGAAAGCGCTGTGTTAGCGGTCTGGAAGGCCTCTAAGGAGCTTTTCAGCGTGCCATAGGCGCTGAGTTTAGCGGTGTAAGAGGTCTGCTGTTTTGTAATAGGTGTTAACGTGGCTTTTTCAGCCGCGGTAAGGCTATCCAGAATGTCGCTCAGCTTCAGGCCCGATCCGATTCCCAATGAAGAAATGCTTGCCATTTTTATTCCTTAATGTGTCGACACGTATAATGAATGTCTGGGTTATCGGCCTGAATGCGTCAAAGTTTACGCTTAATTGTTTTTTTTTAATGGCGAGAATAAGCGCAAGAGAAAAGAGTATTTCGGCGGCTAAAAAAATGCGGGATTGGTGAAAAAAATTCTAAAGGTTGTTTTACAGCAGACGATAACAAGTTTGACGGCGATTGAGCCGACGGGTGAAAACCCATAACGTAATCAACGACTTGAAATATAGGATAACGAATCATGGCACAAGTCATTAATACCAACAGCCTCTCGCTGATCACTCAGAACAACATCAACAAGAACCAGTCTGCTCTGTCCAGTTCTATCGAGCGTCTGTCTTCTGGCTTGCGTATCAACAGCGCGAAGGATGACGCAGCGGGTCAGGCGATTGCTAACCGTTTCACCTCCAACATTAAAGGCCTGACTCAGGCGGCACGTAACGCTAACGACGGTATCTCTCTGGCGCAGACCACTGAAGGTGCACTGTCTGAAATCAACAACAACTTACAGCGTGTACGTGAACTGACCGTTCAGGCAACGACCGGTACTAACTCCGATTCTGACCTGTCTTCTATCCAGGACGAAATTAAATCCCGCCTGTCTGAAATTGACCGCGTATCCGGTCAGACTCAGTTCAACGGCGTGAACGTACTGGCTAAAAACGGTTCTATGGAGATTCAGGTTGGCGCGAACGATGGTCAGACCATCAGCATCGACCTGCAGAAGATTGACTCTTCTACTCTGGGTCTTAAAGGCTTCTCTGTTGCCGGCGGCAGCGTAAGTGTTGGCGACTCTATCACGCAGATTCCTTCAGCAACAGCAGGTAGTCCGCCTGTTGCTATCAAATATGCTGCGAGTGTAGCTACTGCGCTGAACATCACTGATACTTCTGGCCTCAGCCTGCACAACGTAAAAAATGCTGATGGTTCAGCATCAGGTAATTACGTTGTACAAAGTGGCAGTGATTCTTATGCAGCGTCTATTGCGGCTGACGGAACTGTTTCTCTGAACACCGCAGACGTAACTTATTCTGATGTTGCTAATGGTGTAACTTCAGCAACCCAATCTGGCCAGTTAATTAAAGTTGGCTCGGATTCGAGCGGTGCTGCAGTTGGCTATGTAACTGTTCAAGGCAAAAACTTCTCTGTAGCGGGCTCTCTCGCTAACAGCGGTCTTGCTGCCGCCACTAAAATTACTGTAGATGGGACTGGTACTAACCCGGCGGTAATTAAACTCAGTTCCAGTGCAGATGGTACTACTACTGTAGCTACTAAGGAGTTTGATGGCGCGTCTTCTAACAACCCGCTGGCTCTGCTGGACAAAGCTATCGCATCCGTCGATAAATTCCGTTCTTCTCTGGGCGCGGTACAGAACCGTCTGAGCTCTGCTGTAACCAACCTGAACAACACCACCACCAACCTGTCTGAAGCGCAGTCCCGTATTCAGGACGCCGACTATGCGACCGAAGTGTCCAACATGTCTAAAGCGCAGATCATCCAGCAGGCTGGTAACTCCGTGCTGTCCAAAGCGAACCAGGTTCCACAGCAGGTTCTGTCTCTGCTGCAGGGCTAATCGCTCTCAATCTGACAAACCCCGCCTCGGCGGGGTTTTTTTGTTAAGTAAATTTCACTTACTCCGCAAATAACCCCCACTTTTCCCCATTGTTCCATCGATTAAAATTCCTGTAGAAACGGATAATCGTGCCGATAACTCATATTAATGCAGGGCTGTTTATCGTGAATTCAATGTATACCGCTGAAGGTGTAATGGATAAACACTCGCTATGGCAACGCTATGTGCCGCTGGTGCGACACGAAGCGCTGCGCCTTCAGGTGCGTTTGCCGGCGAGCGTGGAACTGGACGATCTGCTCCAGGCGGGCGGTATCGGCTTATTGAACGCAGTTGAACGCTATGACGCTCTGCAAGGTACGGCATTTACGACTTACGCAGTGCAACGCATCCGTGGGGCGATGCTGGACGAATTACGCAGCCGAGATTGGGTACCGCGTAGCGTCCGGCGGAACGCGCGTGAAGTTGCGCAGACGTTGGGACAGCTGGAGCAGGAACTAGGACGAAACGCGACCGAAACCGAAGTCGCGCAGCGACTTGGGATCGCGATTGAAGAATACCGTCAGGTGCTGTTGGACACCAATAACAGCCAGCTTTTCTCCTACGATGAGTGGCGTGAAGAATATGGCGACAGCATTGAGCTGGTGACGGAAGAGAATCAACACGAAAACCCACTGCATCAACTACTGGAAGGCGATCTTCGCCATCGCGTGATGGAAGCCATCGAGGCTCTGCCAGAGCGCGAGAAGTTGGTGTTAACCCTCTATTACCAGGAAGAGCTGAACCTCAAAGAGATCGGCGCGGTATTGGAAGTAGGGGAGTCGCGCGTAAGCCAACTGCACAGCCAGGCCATTAAGCGTCTGCGCATAAAACTGGGTAAGACGTAGGTTGGAGTAACGTTAAGTTTCGCCAAAAATGCCGCATTATGTAATGAGAACCCGGAGTTATCATAATGATGCAGGTAAAAAGACGGCCATTAAGCCGCTATCTCAAAGACTTTAAACACAGCGAAACGCATTGCGCCCAGTGTCACAAACTGCTCGACCGTATCACCTTAGTGCGTCAGGGCGTAATCGTGAATAAAATCGCTATCTCCCGCCTGGATACGCTGATGGATGACAACGCGTGGCAGCAGGAACGTAGCGCCTGGTCAGCGCTATGCCGCTTCTGCGGCGATCTGCACTGTAAAGAGCAGAGTGCCTTCTTCAATATCATCGGCTTCAAACAATATCTCCTCGAACAAACGGATATGAGCGCGGGTACCGTACGTGAGTACGTTGTGCGTCTGCGTCGTCTTGGCAACCATTTTGTCGACCAACAGGTGCCGCAATCGATACTGCTTGAGCGTCATGCGGATGAAAAACTGGAGGCCTGGCTGCCGGACACAAGCACCAACAATTATCGTATTGCCTTGCGGAAATACCTGCGTTTTCAGCGCCACTTGCCGCGTGATAACGAGCAAAATTTCGCAGACTGTGAAACCTCTGATATATATTAAATTGGAATAAGATGTATCTCATGGGTGTTTGTCATTGAAGACGAACGGTTTACACTACGAAAAAAAGTGATGCTTTTCGGGGGTATAATGAAACTGAAGTTTCTGGGTCGTCAGGCGCTGATGGGTGCTATGGCCGTTGCGCTGGTTGCTGGCGCAAGCGTACAGGCGTTCGCTGCTGAGAATTTATTAAACCAGGTGAAAGAACGCGGCACGCTGCGCGTTGGCCTGGAAGGCACTTATCCTCCGTTCAGTTTCCAGGGCGATGACGGTAAGTTGACCGGCTTTGAAGTGGAGTTTGCCAATGAGCTGGCAGAACACCTGGGCGTTAAGGCTGACCTCAAACCGACCAAGTGGGATGGGATGCTGGCGTCGCTCGATTCAAAACGTATCGACGTGGTGATTAACCAGGTGACGATTTCTCCTGAGCGTCAGAAGAAATATGACTTCTCCACCCCGTACACCATCTCCGGCATTCAGGCGCTGGTGAAAAAGGGCAGTGAAGACACCATCAAAACCGCGGCTGACCTGAAAGGTAAAAAAGTCGGCGTGGGTCTGGGGACCAACTACGAAGAGTGGTTGCGTAAAAACGTCCAGGGCGTTGATATTCGTACTTACGATGATGACCCGACAAAATACCAGGACCTGCGCGTAGGCCGTATCAACGCGATTCTGGTTGACCGTCTGGCGGCGCTGGATCTGGTGAAGAAAACCAACAATACGCTGGCCGTTGCGGGCGATGCGTTCTCCCGTCAGGAATCTGGCGTTGCGCTGCGTAAAGGCAACGAAGACCTACTGAAAGCGATTGATGGTGCCATCGATGCCATGCACAAAGACGGTAGCCTGAAGGCACTGTCTGAAAAATGGTTCGGGGCAGACGTGACAGAATAATCGTCATGCTTTAAAAAAGGCGCTGATAGAGCGCCTTTTTTTATTTAAGTCGCGCTAACGACTTAACTACTTGAATTGTATAATGCTAACCAGCCACTACCCTAGTTTGGGACACCATTGGGACATATTCAGAAAGTTGCCGGTTTAGCATCTCCACCTGCAGGGCGTTGCTGTCCGGCATCCATGCGCCATATACCCTAAATACCATCTGGGCGTCTGCATGACCCATTTGGTTTGCAATAAAGTTTGGGTTCGCACCAGCGGCCAGTGACCAACACGCGTAAGTGTGTCGAGACTGGTATGCCTTACGATGACGGTTCCCCGCCCGTTTCATTGCTGCGTCCCATGTTTTGTTGATAGAATTCGTCGAGTAGCAATCCCCAGCTCGACGTGATTTATCTGCAACCTGTGGACTGAAGACGAAAGTACAGGAATGGTTGACGCTACGCCCGTATTCTCTCGTCATAACCTTTATCTGGTGCTGCTTTCCAAGCCGTGTCAGTTCGGCCTGATCCTTTAGCACGTCGATAACCGGCTGAATAAGATGAACCACCCTGTCAGTACTCGCCAAAGTCTTTGGCAGGGTGAACTCTTTCAACTTGGTGCGGTTCCTGCGCACTATCAACGTCCCTTCTTTCAGGTCGATATCCTCCCAGGCCAGCGCGCAAATTTCGCCGTGTCTGAGGCCGGTGTACACAGCCAGCACCCAGATGTTTTTCAGCTGCCGCTGGTGGCAAGCGCCAATCAACCGGATAAACTCGTCTCTGCTTAAAGGATCCGGCGGCTGCCGTGACTTTTTCAGATGAGAAACGCCAGTGAAAGGATTCTGAGCGATATAACCATTATCAACAGCGAACTTGAATACTCCGGATGTTATTGCCAGGTATTGGTTCACTGTCGTAACACTACGACCCTTAACGATGGTTTTTCTCCCGCCGCCTGGTGTTTGATAACCGGTTAGCAACTCTTTTCTAATGAAAAGAATATCTTCCTGGGTGATCGAAGAAGCTAATTTATTTGGGCCCAACATTTTCAGCATATTATCCATTACGGATTCATAGCTGTTTAGGGTTCGGCTAGCTATCTCCATTTCCTTCAGTGAAAGCCACTTCTTCACCAACTGCGCAACGGTTATTTCTTTACTGGCGATCCCGAATTGATCCAGATTCGGTGATTCAGGGAACCGCGCAGCATAATCAAAATTACCCATGCGAATAGAGAAAATGACGGAGGCGCGCAGTTCGCCAGCCAACTTCCTATTCTTAATGGTGTCAGGGACACCGAGGCTTTCCCTGACACGCTTACCTTTATAGTTAAACCAGATGCGTAATGTGCCACCGTGGTTTTCGACGCCTGTTGGATATGTGACTTTATCCATTGATTCCTCCAGACGCCCAAGAGCGATGTGAGCTTACCTTTTTCATGGCGTTAAATCACCCTGGTTGCTTGTTTCTCAGGGACGCGACCCATGAATCAACTGCTTTTCTGTTGTACATGCACTCGCTGGACGGCTTTGGGCTGCCGTCAGGGGACACATGGATATACTCCCGACCAACGAGCCAGCATTCTTTTCTGGCTCGGAGAATAGTTCCTGGTTTAAGCCCGGTAACGGCTATAAGAACACTCTCGCATACCCACTCGTTCGGGGCTAACTGGATAACATTGCTCATGATTATTTCTCCATACAAACCGGCTGCACCCGGTATGATATTTAATGGTCGTTGGTGGATGGGATGAGTTTTTGCCAGATTGCCGAAACATACTTGGCCTGGTGCTGGGCATCAGCCAATGCGTTATGAACGACACCATCAAAAGGCATTTCTCGCTTTGGATCGAATCCCATCTGGCGGCCCATCAGAACGATGGTTCGCACATCGCTGTCATTGAAAAACTTCCAAGGGCAAGTCTGGCCGGCGCGCTCGTAGGAGCTACGCAAAATGATATTGTCGAACGTGGCGCCATTGCCCCAAACCTTGAGAAATTTAGGATCCGTATTGCGGTTGATAAAGTGGCTCAGTTCAGAAAGCGCAGCCGCGACCGGCAAAGCGTCATCAACGCAGATTGCAGAACGTGCTTCCGGGCTTTGTTTCAACCACCAGATAACTGTGTCGCCATCAGGTATAGCACCTTGCTCCATTGCGCTGGCGAGGTTCACCGCGGTGTAAAATTCTGGTCCTAATTCCCCGCTTTGGGGATCGAAAAATACAGCTCCAATGGCGACGATAGGGGCATTCGGTTTAGTGCCCATAGTTTCAAGGTCGATCATTAAATGGTTATTCATCGCTGCATAAATCCTCATATTTAACAAATTCACCAAAGCACTGAAGCTCTGCTCCAGCCATGAAATATCCCAGCGCGGCGGCACGTTCGGTATCGCTTTTGAATGATGCTACCGGGTAACGCTCGTAAAACTTATTGATGAGATTTGCAGGCTTCAGTTCCGGCCCCGCTGCTTTACGGCGTTCTAGGAGCTCGTCTATCGCTTTTATCGCATCGGTGGTGACATAGTCCTGAGTGCTGCCATTTCGATACGAGAGCATGCGCTCCAGCTCGTTACGCACACGAACAAGACGATCATCTGTTAATTTCCCGTTTGCCGGGTGGTTAGCTGGGTCTATTAAGTTGATTGTCATGCTGCACCTTCCTGATATTTTTCGAACCAGAACACGACTGGCTTTTCTACTGCCTCGATAAGGCCGAAACGCTCTGCCGTGCGGAAGTTCACGCTGCTCTTGCGCCCACGCTCAACCTGAAGAGATACCTGCTTTCTGAACATTTCCAGCGAGTAGGACGTTTTCAGTAGGTTGCAGGGCGCGCATGCCGGGAACATGTTCTCCAGCCTTTCAGCCTCTGGTCTGTAGAATTCCCCCGTCGCCTTTAGTTTGAAGATGCCTTTCGCAGCAGCTTTCATACACTGCTCCGATATGCGCAGCACCGCCTGAACATGGTCAGCATGCCACCCCTTCTCTGGTAGCTCACATCCGCAATAGGCGCAGCGGCCGCCGAACTTCATGCGCAGGTCTGCGCGCTGTTTCTTCGTCAGTGCCATCATGCGCCTCCTTCGATAACCTGGATGCCAGCGGCGGCACCTGAGAGTCGGATGAATGTGTAATACCGG